>JAHCBA010000005.1 GCA_019634625.1 Verrucomicrobiia bacterium | reverse complement strand
CGTCGATGTCGCAGAATCGGGCGAGGTGGTGGAGGATGTTGAGGAGTTTGTTCTTGGCGGAGTCGTCGAGGAGAGGGAGGCGGCCGGCGACGCGGGACATGCAGTGATAGACCGCCGGGAGGGACGGATCGGCCTTGATGCGCGGGGTTCTCATGCGGAGGAGTGTGAGGGGTATGAGCGTGCCATGTAAGAGCGACGGGTGCGGGTGAACCGCAACGATGGGACAAAGTGAAGGATCAAGCAGTTGGGAGTCAATTCTAAATAACCTGTCTCATTGTTTTATTCCTTCCCTCAAGCCTGATCGGCCTTTTCCCACGGTCATGTCCAGGTCCGGCCAAATCGGATGAAATGCCCCCGAACCGCGACGAGCGACGATTTGAGCCGTGGCTTCCAGCTTTACACGAGCGAGGCGTTCGTGCAGGTCTTCACGAGCGCTGTGTGGCGACCGGTTGATCCAAAAGGAGTCGGCGAACTCATGTCTCGCGCTGCTGCAAGCCGGCTGACACACACCGTCGCGTAATCAAACCGCCATGAAGAAACTCTTGCCCGTCATCGCCGGCATCGTGCTCGGCTTGTTGTTCGTCATGTCGGCGGTGGTCATCCTGTTCAATCTGGTCCAGGCGCCGCCGCCGCCGGAAGGTACACCGACGGCAATGTTTTTTGCCGCCTTCGGGCCCACCGGTTACCTGACCTTTGTGAAGGTGTTCGAACTGATCGGCGGCGTCCTGGTCGCGATCCCGAAGACGCGCAACTTCGGCCTGCTCGTGCTCGGACCCATCATCCTGAACATCCTCGCCTTCCATATTTTCATCACGGCCGGCGAAGGGGTGTTCAGTCCGATGATCCTGGTCATCGTAGCGCTCGCGCTGTATCTGCTCTGGGTCGGGAGGAAGCCGTTCGCCGGGCTGCTCAACTGAGACGAGACCCTGCGCGGGAAGCGGGCGGCCGGAGCATTATCGACCTGGCGCACAGGCTGCGGCTCCACGGGATGGACCTGGTCCGACGGATCCATCAGGCCCCGGCCGAAGGGCAGAAGCTCACTCCGCCGGTGCGCATTCAACGGGCCATCAGGCTGAATGAGAGGCATCGACGCGCCCCGGTCTGCGGCTTGCGTGGGCGTCGACCGTTCGACAGGGTGGCTCCATGAATCGATTCGCGTCGCGGTTCCGGGGGCGGGAGTTCCTGATCACGGAGGTGCCGCCCGGGGCAGGGGGATTTCGATGAACCCTTCCGTCGCCGGGCAGGGACGCCGCATTGTCGGGGTCATCCCGGCCCGCTATGCGTCCATCCGGTTTCCCGCCAAGGCCCTCCATCCGATCGCCGGCAAGCCGCTGGTTCAGCATGTTGTGGAGCGGTGCCGGGAGGCCACCAGCCTCCAGGAGGTGATTGTGGCGACCGACGACGACCGGATCGCCGAGGTGGTGAGACCCTTTGCCCGGGTCGAGATGACCCGGCCGGATCATCCGAGCGGCACCGACCGGATCGCCGAGGTGATCGAACGACTGGACGCCGAGGCGGTGGTGAACGTGCAAGGGGACGAACCGTTGATTGACCCCGCGGTGATCGATGCCGTGGCCGGGGCGTTGTCCGGGTCCGAGATGTCCACTGCGGCCGCGCCGTTGCGGGATCCCGGGGATCTGGACGATCCCAACGTGGTGAAGGTGGTGGTCTCGACCTCCGGCCGGGCCCTGTATTTTTCGCGGCGAACGATTCCCTACCTGCGGGACGCTGCGGCCGAGGGAGCCGAGGTGCGCCTGAAGGGGTTTCCCTACCTCAGGCACCTGGGCATCTACGGGTATCGGCGCGAGGCGATCCTTCGGTTGGTGCGCTGGCCGGTCTCCCCGCTGGAGGCGGCCGAACGGCTCGAGCAGCTCCGGGCCCTCGAGAATGACCTCGCGATCGCCGTGGTCCGGGTCGAGTACGAAAGCGTGGGCGTGGACGTCCCCTCGGATGTCGCCCGCGTCGAGTCCCTCCTTGCCCAGCGTTCATGAGGCCCGAGACCTGTCCCCAGTGCGGCGCGGACGTCCCGGCCCGGGCCCGGGCGTGTCCGGAATGCGGGGCCGACGAGCGGACCGGCTGGTCCGATGCGGCACATGCCGACCGGCTGGGATTGCCGTCCGAGGAAGACTTCGATCATGAGGCCTTCGTGCGGGAGGAATTCGGGGGAGAACGGCCTCCGGGGCGGCCCTGGTGGTGGTGGCTGGTGGCGGTGGTTCTTCTGGTGGCGCTGGTCTTCTGGCTGGTCCTGTAACCAACGGGCGGCTTCCCGCCGGGTCGATGTGCCGCAAAAAACACAGTTCCATCCCATGTCCGTGGCCCCCACCATCTCGCCTCCCGTAAGGATCGTGCCGCCGATGGGTGGTTGACGGCATTGCGGGAGAGACCCTTGGGTCCAACGGCATCGACGATGCGGCAATTCGCAACCATCGCGACGAACGCGTTCATGGAGCTGGTGCGCCAGACGGTGTTTCTGGTGCTCCTGAGCGTTTCCGCTGCCTTCATCGTTTTCCTGGCGAACGTGTATTACTTCGCGCTCGGAGACGATCCGAAGCTGACCAAGGACAGCGTGCTGGCGGTGATTTTTCTCACCGGACTGTTCGGGGCGGTGATCGGCGCGGCGGCTTCGGTGGCGCACGAATTGCGGTCGGGGACGGCGCTGGCGGTACTGGCCAAGCCTGTGGGTCGGATTTGCTTTCTGACCGCCAAGTTCGTCGGGGTGGCGATGGCGCTGACGTTGCTGACCGGTGTGAACCTGGTGGCGGCGCTGACGGCCAGCAAGCTGGCCTTCACCTCGTACGGCGAGCCCAACCTGGGGGCGCTGGCGATCTTTTACGGGGCGATGGCCTTGGCCTACGCCATCGGCGGATTCAACAATTTCTTCCTCAACCGGCCGTTCGTTTCGGACACGGTCTTTGCGCTGGCGGCGACGACGCTGGTGGCGTTCGTGGCGATCAACACCTGGGTGGACACGAGCTACATGTTCGCCGAGGGCTACGAGGGCCGGGCGGACCCGCGGCTGATCCCGGCGGTGCTGCTGCTGCTGTTCGCGTTGTGGATTCTGGCGGGGCTGGCGGTGGCCTGCGCCACACGACTCGATCTGATTCCCACGCTGGCGGTGTGCTCGGCGGTGTTCGTGCTGGGCCTGATGTCCGATTACCTCTTCGGCCGCCATGCCGAACCGGCCTGGCGCACCTTCTCGACCCGCGTCGAGGAGCTGACCTCGTCGCCGTGGAACGAATCTCAGAAGCGGCTGCTGCACGAGGTGGTGGCCCGGCACGATGCCAACGGAAGCGGACGCCTGGACGCCGGGGAAGCGGCGGGGCTGTCATCCGAGGAACTTCAGGCGCTGAAGGCGGCCGGATTGAACGGGTCCCTGTGGGCAAGGGTGGCCTACACGGTGGTTCCGAACTGGCAGTTGTTCTGGATGGCGGACGCCCTGCAGGGCACGCAGACCATCCCCGGGCCCTATCTGGTCCGGGCCTTCCTGTACATGGCGTGTTATCTCACCGCGGCGCTGGCGTTGGCGCTGCTGTTGTTTGAAGATCGGGAGCTTACCTGACATGCAGAGAAACCTCGCACGCATCGGTTCGATCAATTCCATCCTCCTGCTGGTGGTGGGCGCGGTGGGTCTCCTTCTGGCGCGCCAGGGGGGGTCCCTGGCCGGTCAGGCGGGCATGGTGTTCTTCGCCGCGGGCCTCCTGGTGGCCGTGTTGAGCTGGTTCCAGATGCGTCTCGAGGAGCGCGAGCGTCTCGAGAAGCTCGAACTCGAGGAACTCGCCCGCTCCTCCAAGGGTTCCACCCTGTTCGACACCGGCGATGCCGAGATCTTCCCCGCCCAGCGCGCCCGGGAACAGTTCGAGCGATTCCTGGTCCCGGCTGCCACGGTCCTGCTGCTGCTCGTCCAGGCGGTGGGGGCCGTCGGGCTTTGGTGGTGGCTGGACCGGCAGTTTGTCGAGCCCCTCGAACAATCCATGCTGCTGATGGCGATGTTCGGGATGTTCTCCCTCATCCTGCTGCTCTTCGGGAAGTACGGCGCGAAACTGGCCCAGCTCGATCGCGACCGCCTCCTTCGGCCCGGGGCCTCTTACGTGCTGCTGGGCGCCGCCATCTGCTTCCTCATCGCCCTCGGCATCGGCGCCGTCGAGGCCGGCTTTCCCCGGGCGGATCTGCTGCTGGCAAGGGGACTCGCCATCCTGCTTGGCATCGGGGCGGTCGAGACGCTGATCGGGCTGACCCTTGAAGTGTACCGGCCCCGGCTGAAGGGGCGACAGGACGCGCGGGTGATCTACGAAAGCCGCCTGGTGGGTCTGCTGGGCCAGCCCGCCGGCATCTTCCACACCGTCGCCCAGGCGCTCGATTACCAGTTCGGATTCAAGGTCTCGGACACCTGGTTCTACCAGTTCCTCCAACGGTCGGCGGGCTACCTTGTCCTGAGCCAGGCCGCTCTCCTTCTGCTGTCCACCTGCGTGGTGTTCATCGATGCCGGCGAACAGGCCGTCTTCGAGCGGAACGGCCGCCCGGTCGCCGGCCGGGAGGTGCTGGGCCCGGGCATCCACTTCAAGCTCCCGTGGCCGATCGATTCGATCCACCGCGAACGGACGCTGGAAGTCCGTTCCTTCACCGTCGGGATCGTCCCGGACCCCGACAAGGAGAAGCAGAAGATCATCGTCTGGACGTCCAGCCACTACCACGAGGAGTACAATCTCCTGGTGGCCAGTCGCGACGCGGCGCCCGGCGGTGCCGATCAGGCGCCACCCGTCAACCTCCTGTCGGTGAGCATCCCGGTGCAGTACCAGATCCGCGACCTCCTCGCCTGGACCACACGCCATGCCAACGCCACCAACCTCCTCGAAAAGATCGCCACCCGCGAAGTGGTGACCTACCTGGTGAGCGTGGACTTCTTCGAGGTGATGTCCGTCGGGCGCGATCAGGCGGCGGCCGACCTCAAGACGCGGATTCAGCAGCAGGCCGACCGGCTGGATCTCGGGGTGGAAGTCCTCTTTGTGGGCATGCAGGACGTTCATCCGCCGGTGGCTGTGGGCAAGGACTTCAATGAGGTCGTGGCGGCCGAGCAGGAGAAGTGGACCATCATCGAGGGGGCCCAGACCTATGCCCTCACCAACGTCATCCTCGCCCGGGCCGAGGCGACCAACCGGATCCGACGGGCCGAGGCGCACCGGACGCGGGTGGTGGCCGCCACCCAGGCGCAGGCCGCGCAGTTCACGAACCAGGTGAAGGCCTTCACCGAGTCCCCGCTGGTCTATGCCCAGCGGGCCTACCTCAACACCCTCGCCCAGGGCGCCGCCAACGCCCGCAAGATCGTGCTGACCGCCACCAACGCGCAGCAGATCGTCAATCTGAACCTCGAGGACAAGACCCGCCCCGACCTCCTCGATGTCGTGGTCGAACCCCGTCAGTGATCCGTCCCGTTCCTTCCGCCCGTCCCCATTCTCCATGAAGACCAGTCGCATCAACCTTGTCATCGGCAGCCTGCTGCTCGCCCTGTTCGTGCTCCTGCTGTTCCTGTTCCAGGTGCGGCAGACCGAGGTCGCCGTGGTCACCACCTTCGGCAAGGCCACCCGGCCGATCACGGACCCCGGCCTCTACCTGAAGCTCCCCTGGCCGATCCAGAAGGTCACCAAGCTCGACAAGCGTCTCCAGGCCTTCGAGGGCAAGTTCGAGGAGACCCTCACCGGCGACAACCGCAACCTCCTGATCCTGGTGTTTGCCGGCTGGCGCATCGGGGATCCGGCCCTTTTCTACACCCGCTTCGCCGAGGGCTCGCTCGCCGAGGCCGAACGCAGCCTCGAAAACATCCTGCGCACCGCCAAGAACGCCGCCGTGGGCCGCCATTCCTTCGCCCGCTTCATCTCGGTCAATCCCGATGACCTGCGCTTCGACCAGATCGAGGCCGAGATTCTCGCCGCCGTTCGCAAGGACGCCGAACCCCAGGGCATCGAGGTGGAGATTGCCCGCATCAAACGCATCGGCCTCCCGGAGAGCGTCACGGAAAAGGTCTTCGACCGCATGCGCGCCGAACGCACCAAGGAGGTCGAACGCCTCAAGGCCGAAGGCGAGGAGGAAGCCATCAAGATCCGCTCCGCTGCCGACCTGGAGCGCGACAAGCTCCTCGCCCAGGCGGATGCCCAGGCAACCCGCATTCGCGGCGAGGGCGAGGCGGAAGCCGCCCGGTCCTTCTCGGTGTTCCAGCAGAATCCCAACCTGGCGATCCTGTTCCTCAAGCTCAATTCCCTCGAGGCCACCCTCAAGGAACGGGCCACCCTGGTCGTCGATCCCCGGACGCCCCCGTTCGATCTCCTCCTCAACCCCCAGCAGCCGGACGAAGTCCAGCCTCCCTTCGCGGTTCGCACCAGCCCATGAAGCCGGACCATCCCCACACCCACGGACCGGACCACCGGCACGGTGATCACCCGCACCGCCACGAGGTGCCCTCCGGGTCCGCCCCCACCCCGGCTCCTCAACCGGATGTCCCCGAGGATTCCGGCACCGTCGCCCTTTCCGAGGCGCTGCGCAGCAGCTTCGTCATCGTCCGCATCCTGCTGGCCGGTCTCGTCCTCTACTTCCTGGGCAGCGGCATCTTCACGGTCGGTTCCCAGGAGCGCGCCATCCTTCTCCGATTCGGGGAACCCATCCGGCGGGGCGGCGAACTCGAACTGGGCCCCGGCCTTCACTGGGCCTTCCCCTATCCCATCGACGAGGCGGTCAAAATCCCGGTCGCCCGCCTCCAGACGGTTCGTTCCACCGTCGGTTGGTACCCTGTCACCCCCGAGATGGAGGCGGCGGGAATCGTGCCGGACGGGGGCCTTTCCCTGAACCCGGCCGAAGGCTACGCCATCACCGGCGACGGCAACCTGATCCATGCCCGCGCCATGGTGCGGTACCGCATCACCGAGCCGCTGAAGTTCTACCTGAACCTCCGCAACGGCGCGGCGATGATGACCAACGTGGTGGACAACGCCCTCGTTTATGCGGCCTCCCAGTTCGATGTGGACGATGCCCTGCGCCGCAATGTCGCCGGTTTCCGGGAGGTGGTCCTGCGGCGGGTCAACGAGCTGGTGGTCGCCCACGACCTCGGCGTCACCATCGAACCCAGCGATGTCGTCGCCATCCCGCCGCGCCAGGTGAAGGAGAATTTCGACGCCGTGCTGTCCGCCGAGGCCGAGCGCGGCAAGAGCGTGAGCGAGGCCCAGGGGTATGCCAACCGGGTCGTCAATGAGGCCCGCGGCCAGGCCACCGCGATCGTCAACGCCGGCGAAACCGCCCGGTCCCGCCTGGTCGAATCGGTGTCCTCCGAGGCCCAGACCTTCGCCAATCTGCTCCCCGAGTACCGGAAGAACCCGGAGTTCTTTCTCGAACGGTTGCGGATCCAGAGCCTCGGCCGCATCCTGACCAATGCGCAGGAGAAGTTCTACCTGCCGCTCGGGCAGCGCGACGAACTGCGCCTGCATCTCAACCGCGAACCGGTCGCGCCGACCAAGGTCGGGCCGGTGTTCTGATCCCCCAGCCGTTCATCGCCATGCAAGTCACCTCCCTCCTCAGCCGGCAATCCGATTCCCACCGCCACGGGAAGGGCGACCCGCACCACGACCACGCGCACCACGACCATCATCACGACCACGCCGACGGCGCGGGCTGCGATCACGACCACTCCCATTCGGAGGTCCGGCTCATCCAGGTGGTGATCGGCCTGCTGTTCGTCATCAACGCCTTCCTGGTGGACTGGTTCTTCCATCGCGGCGCCATGGCCGCCGATGCCAGCGCCATGCTCGGCGCCATCATCCTCGGCTGGCCCATCGTCCGCACCGCCATCAAGGATCTCCGCGCCGGCCGCCTCAGCACCAACGAACTCGTCGCCCTCGCCGTCATCGCCTCCTTCGCTTCCGGCAACTACCGCGAAGCCGGCATGGTCGCCTTCTTCATGCTCATGGGCGAAATCATCGAAACGCGCACCGCCGATGGCGCCCGACGCTCGATCGAGTCCCTCATCAAACTCACCCCCACCAAGGCCCGCCGCATCCGCTCCGACGGTGGCGAGGAAGAGGTCGCCGCCTCGGAACTCGCCATCGGCGATGTCATCCGCGTCCGGCCCGGTGACAACGTCTCGGCCGACGGCATCATCCTCACCGGCCAGACGTCGATCAACCAGGCCAACATCACCGGCGAATCGCTGCCCGTGGACAAGAAGTCGGGCGACGAGGTCTTCGCCGGGACCCAGAACCTCACCGGCGTCCTCGAGGTGAAGGTCAATCGCGCCGGTCAGGACACCACCCTCGGCCGGGTCCGTTCCCTCATCCTGGCCGCCGAACAGACCAAGCTCCCGATCATGCGGATCGTGGACCAGTACATGGGGTTCTACACCCCGCTGGTGCTGGTCATCGGCGCCCTGGTATGGACCTTCACCCAGGACCTGAGCCGGGTGATCGCGGTCTTCATCGTCGCCTGCCCCTGCGCCTTCATCCTCGCCACCCCGACCGCCATGGTCGCCGCCCTTTCCGCCGCCGCCCGCCTCGGCATCCTGGTGAAGAACATCGCCAATATCGAACTGGCGGCCCGCATCAATGCCTTCGTCTTCGACAAGACGGGCACCATCACCCACGGACGTCTCGCCGTCAGTCGCCTCGCCCCGCTGGGCGACACCAAACCCGCCGTCCTCCTCCGCCTCGCCTCCTCCGCCGAGAAGTACAGCAACCATCCCACCGCCAAGGCCCTCGCCTCCCTCGCCGCCGAGGCCGGCGTGCCCCTGTCCGAACCGCAGGACTTCACCGAGACCGCGGGACGCGGTGTCAGCGCCGTCGTGGACGGTCAGAAGATCCTGGTCGGACGCGCCCAGTGGCTCATCGACAGCGGTGTGACCGATGATTTCCTCGCCTCGGTGGATCTGAACGAGACCGAGGGTTTCAGCCTCGTCTTCGTCGCCGTGGACGGGCGATGCATCGGCTGGATCGGCCTCCAGGACCAGACCCGCGCCGAGGCCCGCGATGCCGTGAGCGAGCTCAAGGTCATCGGCGTTCGCCGCATCGCCATGGTCAGCGGTGACCGTTCCCCGGTCGCGCATCGGGTCGGTGCCGAGGTCGGTTGTGACGAGGTCGTCGGCGAGTGTCTCCCGCAGAACAAGGTCGAGTTCGTCAAGGCGATCCGTGCCAAGGGCTATCGCGTGGCGGTGATCGGCGACGGCGTCAACGACGCTCCCGCCCTGGCCGCCGGGGACCTTGGCGTGGCCATGGGCGCGGCGGGCAGCGAGGTGGCCATCAACAGCGCCTCGATCGCGCTGATGAACAACGATCTCCGCCGGCTCCCGTTCCTGGTCCGGCTCTCCCGCATGACCCGTTCGGTGATCAACCAGAACTTCATGGTGGGCGTGGTCTTCGTGATCGGCGGCCTGGTGCTCGCCGCGATGAAGTACATCGACCCCATCCTCGCCGCCATCATGCACGTGGTCGGCGCCCTGCTGGTGGTCTTCAACAGCTTCCGCCTCGTCCGCCAGGGCGAGGAACTCGAACCGTTCGTCACCGAACCGGCCGGCCCGGCCTCCACGGACAGTAAGGGAACAGGTGCCCCCTCCCAAAGCCGCCTCGAACAGAAGACCGCCTGAGCCACCCGAGGCCCCAGCCGTGACGTCGCGCCTCCAGTGTCTGCCGGCATCCGAAGATGCCATGGGTCCCTCGAAGCGGGTCGTCGGAGGGCCAGATTCCACGAGGCCGGCCAGGGGTTGGACCCAGACCCATGGCGATCCTCGCTGCGGAACGCCGGACCACCAAACCTCCAGCCCGACGCCTGACGCCCCAGCCTTTCCCCACTCCACGGACGACCTCCCGGTTCCAATTCCAGCCTCATGAGCCAACCCTCCGCCCTGCTCACCGGTTCTGTTCCCGCGCCGCCCGCCGCCGACACGGCGCCTGCCCGGGATGCCGTCGTTCGCGTGTCCGGCCTGAGCAAGATCTTCAAGGACTTCTGGGGTCGGCCCAAGGCGCGGGCCGTGGACAACGTGGCCTTCGAGGTGCGCCGGGGCGAGGTGTTCGGCCTGCTCGGACCCAACGGCTCGGGAAAGTCCACGACGGTCAAGATGCTCCTCGGTCTGCTCTACCCGACCAAGGGTGTGATCGAGGTCTTCGGGCGGTCCCCGCGCCATGTGGCCACCAAGGCCCGCATCGGCTACCTGCCGGAGGAGAGCTACCTCTACCGCTACCTGGATTCGCGGGAGACGCTCGATTTCTTTGGCAACCTCTTCCAGCTCCCCGCCGACAAGCGCAAGGATCGCACCGAGCAGTTGCTCGAAATGGTCGGGCTCAAGAATGTCCAGCGCCGCGTCGTCGGCGAGTTTTCCAAGGGCATGCAGCGCCGGATCGGCCTCGCCCAGGCCCTGATCAACGACCCCGACCTCGTCATCCTCGACGAACCCACCTCCGGACTCGACCCGATCGGCTGCCGCGAGGTGAAGGATGTCATCCTCGCCCTCGCCCGCCGCGGCAAGACGGTCATCCTCAGCAGCCATCTCCTCGCCGATGTTCAGGATGTCTGTGACCGGGTGGTGATCTACTACGGGGGTCGCATCCAGGCCATGGGCTCCCTCTCCGAACTGCTCACCGAACGCGACTCGATCCGCATCACGGCCCCCGTCCTTCCCCGCGCCACCCTGGAACGGGTTCTCGAAATCCTCCGGGCCGAGGCGCCGTCCGCGGACGCCATCCGGCTCGATTCCCCCACCCAGAACCTCGAAAGCTATTTCCTCGGAGTCGTCCAGCGGGCCCGCGCCGCCGAGGCCCAGACTTCCGGTGCCACTTCCGGCGGTCGCGTGGCCGCCTATCTCCAGTCCGGGACTCCTGCGTCGCCGGCCGATGGCGACCGGCTTCTCGACCGGCTGGCCGCCCCCGTGGTCCCGGCGACGCCGGCTCCCGCGCCCGCGCCCGCTCCGGCCGCACCCGAACCGGACGAGACGCGCCTCGCGAAACTCGCCCAGTCCGCCGCCCGGCCCGAGCCCGAATCCACACCGGCCGCTCCGGCCGCCAAGCCCCCGGCAGAGGAGTTGTCGAAGGCGGATGACAAACTCTCCTCCCTGCTGGGTGGGCGTCCCCAATGACACGGGTGTTCCAGATCTTTCGCGAACGGTCAGGTCCGTACCGGGCCATCCCGACGGGACCGGCGTGGACCGCCCTGCCCGCCCCCTGGTTGTGGGCCTTTGCCAACCGCCTGTGGTGGCGGGCTCTGCTGCTCCTTGGGGCCGATGCACTGGTGGCGGCGCTGGTGCCGTCGCTGCTCGGTGTCCAGACCGTCGCCCTGGCACTGATCCTCCTGATCCCGCGATGCCTCGCCGTGACCCGAGGCCACGGTTGGCTGGCGGCGGACTTCGAGGATCGCGGGCATTCGTACCTCGGCGACATCCTTGCCGCATCCCGCTCCGATGCCATCGCCCAGGTGGCCCGGCGGGATGGGGTCATTCCTGCGGAACGGCGTCCACGCGTGGCTCCTTCCCTCTTCCGCTGGCCGCCCGCCTCCCTCCAGCAGATCTGGGCGGTGGCCATGCTCACGGTCCGCGCCGCCTTCCGTTACCGGCTGGTGGTGGTGCTGATCGCCCTGCTGCTCGGTACCGTGGTGGTGCTGCCCAACATCATCAAACACGACGAAACGGCCCAGGGCTTCACCCAGATTCTCCTCACCTACACGCTCGGGATCACCACCGCCCTCCTCAGTCTGGTCACCCTCTGGCTGGCCTGCGGGACCCTGGCCCGCGACGTGGACGAGTGCCAGATGCAGATGGTCGCCACCAAACCGATCCCGCGCTGGCAGATCTGGCTGGGCAAGTGGATCGGGATCATGGCGCTCAACACCCTCCTCCTCGGCGTCGCGGCGACGGCGGTGTTCCTCCTCATGCAGTGGCGGGCCACCCAGCTCCCGCCCCACGTCCAGGAGGCTCTCCGCAATAATGTCCTCACCGCCCGCGCCTCGATGAGTGAAAAGCCCCCGGACATCGAAGGGGCCGTGGACCGCGTCATCCGTGACCGGTTGCCCGAACTCCAGTCCCGCGGAATCAACCTGCGCGAGTTCCGTGTTCACGCCCGGGAGATGCTCAAGGCCCAGGATCAACTCCTGCCCCCGGAGTATGCCCGCCAGTTTCGCCTCAATGTCCGCGGCGTGGCCCGGCCGGGCACCGCCATTCCCGTCTTCGTCCGGGTCAATTTCCACACGCCCGTCCTGGGACCCCGCCGCCCCTACGAACTCGAGATCGTCGCCGGGCCGCCCGAAACGGCTCAGCGCCGGCATGCCTTCCGCTCGCTGGCGGCCGAAACCGCCCATGAGATCGACATGGGACCCGTCGTCGTCGACCCCAACGGGTTCCTGGTCGTGGATGTCATCAACCGGAGCGACACGCCCCTCATCCTCCCCATCGAGGACGGCTTCGAGCTGCTCTACCGGGAAGGCGGCTTCGAGCTGAACTACATCCGGGCCATGCTGGTGACCCTCTGCGGACTCGGCCTCCTGGCGGCCATCGGCCTGGCTGCCGCCAGCTTTCTGTCCTTCCCCGTCGCCGCCTTCCTCGCCACCACCGTCCTTATCGTCGGGCTCTCGACGGGCACGCTTCGCACCGTGGTCGAGGATCGCACCGTGCTGGGGATGGACCACCACACCAACCAGCCGCTGTTTCCCGTGGTCGATGCCCTGATGGTCCCGGCCTTCAAGCTGCTGCTCGACGGCATCAACCTCGTCCGCCAGTTCGCCCCCATCGACGCTGTCAGCAGCGGGCGCAGCGTCACCTGGACCGATGTGGCCAAGGCCGTCGGTCTGGTGGTGATCCTTTTCGGAGGCGTCTTTGCCGCCATCGGAATGATCACCTTCACCCGCCGGGAACTCGCCACGGCCCAATCCAACGTCTGACATGCGCGGCCGCCTTCTCCACTGGTCCCTGCTCGCCGTGACGGTCTTGGCGCTGTTGGGCGCCTCGACGGCCCAGCGGACCCTTAATCGCGACCGCGAAGAACTCGGCCTGACCCGCGCCACCCCGCTCGAAAACGCTCCGCCGGTCCTCGCCTTCACCACCGTCGCCCTGGGTGGCTTCCGCGGGCTCATCGCCAACGCCCTCTGGATCCGCATGGACGAACTCCAGCAGGACGGGAAGTACTTCGAGATGGTCCAGCTCGCCGACTGGATCAGCAAACTGCAGCCCAACATCCCCCAGGTCTGGGTCCACCTCGCCTGGAACATGTCGTACAACGTCTCCGTCCAGATTCCCGATCTGCCCGCCCGCTGGCCCTGGGTCCGGCGCGGCATCGAACTGCTCCGGGACGAGGGTCTTCGCTACAACCCGCACGATCCCCTGATCTACCGCGAACTCGCCTGGCATTTTCAGCACAAGATGGGCGCCGACCTCGACGACGCCCACTGGATCTACAAGACGCAATGGGCCGGTGAAATGGCCGGACTCCTCGGCGACGGGCGGCCCGACTGGGATTCACTCATCGAACCCCGCACCGACGAGCAGCGGGAACGCGTCCGGATCCTGCGCCAGGAATACAAGCTCGACCCCGCCTTCATGCGCCGCGTGGACGAAACCTACGGTCCCCTCGAATGGCGCCTGCCCGAGTCCCACGCGATCTACTGGGCCATGCTCGGTCTCGAGAACGCCCGCACCCGCGAGCAGCTCATCCAGCTTCGGCGCGTCATTTACCAGTCCCTCCATCTCGCCTGCATCCGGGGGCGGCTCTTTGCTGTGAACAAGGCCGGTGACGACGCGCCCCGTTACGACATCGGCCCCAATCTCGCCCTCGTCGAGAAAGCCAACCAGGCCTACGAGGACATGATCCGCGACGACGAGGAAATGCGGCAGAACATCCAGACCGGGCACCGGAACTTCCTTCGCGAAGCGGCCTGGGGACTGTTCACCCACAACCGCATCACCGAGGCCAACCGCTGGTTCCGCAAACTTCAGGAAACCTACCCCGGCGCCGTCCCCGAGGGCATGACCCTCGACGAGTACGCCGTTGCGCGCGTCACCGAGTACGCCGGCGAGACGTCCCGCAACAAGACCACCCTGATCATCGAGGGCTATCTCCAGCGGTCCTATTACTTTGTGGCGGTGGGTGAAATGGACCAGGCCGACGGGTACGCCCGCATCGCCAACCGCATTTACCAGACCTACGCCCGGGGCACCGAGTTCGAGACCATGCGGGGCAGTGAGAAGGTCCGGGTGGACCGCGTCGATCTCGATCCCCTCCCGGAAATCCGGCGACGCGTCCTCGATGAAATGCTCGATCCCCGGACAGGGTTCCTCGACCCGGTTCTGGAGGCCCAGCTCCGTACCGCCCTGGGGCTGCCCGGCGCTGCCCAAGGGCCTGCCCGTGGCCCTGCCGCCCCCCGCCCACCCGCTGGCACCAACGCCGCCCCGCGCAGCCCTGCGCCTTAGCGTCTCCAGATCTGACCCCTGGCCCGGCTCAAGGCAAAGCCTCCGCCCCTGCAACGCGGGCGGGGCTCGATCCGGCCAGACGCAGATCGCCTGCCCCGACATCCCGGAACTCCAGCGGCGTTCCGTAGATTCCGTCCGTCTCCGGGACCGGCAGCGTCGGACGGCTCCGAGCCGGGTCGTCCATGCAGTGCCACCAATTGCGGGCGAACAGGAATGTCCCGGGGGCGGTGTTGGAGCCGACATTCACCCCGCCCCCCGACCAGGACGCCGAGTGAAACGCCACGAGGTTGTCCGTGAACCGCCCTCCGCGGCACGCGACAAACCCCGGGGCCGTGGTCTCCTGAAGAATGCGGATCGCCCACCGTTGCGGCCGGTAGATTGTGTTGAACCGAACCTCGGCGCCGTCCACACCCACGAAGGCGATCGGAGACGAGGACCCGATGAAGGTATTGCCCTCGACACGGATGTTCCGGGCCTCCCAGTGCTCGGTGCCGTGCACGAGTGGCGGCCGGAAGAACTCCAGTCCCGTGCTGCCACCGATATTCACCGCCCGCGCCCCGGCGTGCTCGAACCGATTGCGGCGCACTGTCACGCCGCTCGTGCCCCCCTTCGCCTGCACGCCGCTTCCGTTCGAAGCCGCCACCGCTTCGGTGTGCCGGAGGACGTTCCCGACGATCAGCCCGTCGTGGCACCCGACCATGTCGATGCCCGAACCGCCGCTGCCCCAATGTTGGATCACGCACGCTTCCACCAGGAACCCCACCACCCCGGACAACTTGATCCCATCCCGGTTTCCCGTCGGCCCCACGTCCTCCACCCGGAGCCGCCGGAGCACCACGTTCCTGGCTGGCGTCTCGAAGGTGCCGCCGTCGTCGATGTTCAACCCGTTCCCGCTGGCCTCGCGAAACACCAGATCCCGAAGCTCCACATGAACCGGTTCCGACAGGTGGATGCCGTTGGCTCCCCCCTCGATCACCGGCGGATCCTCGGGGTCGAGACCGCCCAACACGACCGGCGCTTCGGCGGTTCCCTGCAGGCCCCGGAAATGGAATCCCCCCGGATACCGCCCCGGCCTCAACAGAATGGTCGTGCCCGGCCGGGCCCGGCCCATGGCCTCGCGCACCCCCCCGGCGTCGCGAACCACGAACGTCTGCCTTGTTGGCCCGGTCGGTGGCGCCAGGTCGGGTTGGAGCAGTTCCTCGGCAAATGCCGACGCGGCCACCGCCGTCCCCATCCATATCCCCAACCATCCCGCGAGACCGGAACCGCAGTTGTCGAAGGTGAGGCTCATGACACCGACTCTCACCCGGGGCGCCGCGAAAAGCGATCCGAGGCGAAACCCAACCGAGATCGGTGCCGCCCCTTCGCTGGCGAGGGCGACGACCTTCCCGTCGGCCGCTCAGAAGTACCGCCCTGACAGCGCTGCCACCCATGCCCCCTGCACCAGCAGGGCCAGCACGGTCAGACACCCCACCGCCCAGGCCGGGTGGTGCCGCTGGAGCCGGTCCAGAATTGGACACGCGCCCAGACTGGCCCCGGCCAGGGTCAGCATCCCCAACGGCATGGCGTAACGGGCATGCAGATTGCGCGGCCAGTACGCCGCAGCCAGCAACGCCAGGCACACCACGACGGCCGCCGCCGCAAAGACCAGCCACACACCGCCGGCTCCATCCCGTCCCCTCACCACCCCCCAACCGAGCCGCACCACCCCGGCCAGCGCCAGAGACATCCCCATCCCAACCACCCATCCCGCCACCCGCACCTCCCCCATCAACAGTCCGGTCCAAAACGCCCGCACCAGAATCACATCCCTTGGCATTGGCGTCAGATTGGCCGCCCACACCGCCAGCACCTCCCGCACCTGCCTCCCACGGTCCACCTCCGTCGCCGGAAACTGAATCTCCCCGACGGTCCGCACCGGACATCCCGTGCTTGGCACCACCGGGTAATGGCGCCACGGACCTTCCCGGTCCGGCAGGACGGGCGGGGTTCGGACGACAGACACCAGCGCCACCGCCACCCCACCCACCAAGACCAGCCATCCGCCCACGCACCCGGCCCGCCGCCATCGCTCCCTGGCTTCGGTCCGCCACCCTGCCCCCACTCGGCCCGCGACCGCTTCCAGCAGCGCCATGCCTCCGCAGAACAGCCCCCAAAGCAACGCCGGTTCCCGCCACCCGGGACGGTTCCCCATTTCACCCTCCCCCCACCCGGCCCGACGGAACAGCTCCGCATCGAACGCCTCCGTCGTGAGCCCTCGGCACACGGCAAACCCGGCGGCGACCCAACCCCACCCCACCCACATCGACCGCGTTCCCCACCCGGCACGCGGGACACCCTCGCGCGCCTGCCACCCCTGCCTCCAAGGCCGGTGCCCCAGCCACAACGCCACCGCCGCCACCCAGGGAATCGCGTTCAGCGAGGTGTGGAAGGCCAATCCCAACGCCACGCCAAGCGTCCCCGCCACCCACGGGTCCCAGTCCCGTCGCCACCACGTCGCCGTCACCGCGCCCCCCAGGAGTCCCGCCACGCCAATCAGGACCGCGTAGTTGCTGACCGTCCCCAGGACCACGGCCAACGGCATCCACAGCAGCACCCACCCCACGTGCAGCCGTCCCCCGCCCCCGGGTGCCGCCCTTGCCGCAAGCGCGGCCCCGATCCCCAGCAGCACCGCGCCCATTCCCACCTGCCCCGCCCGCACCCACAGCAGCCGCTCCGCCGCCGGCCTCCCTTCCGTCATCCATGCCGTCGCCCCCCACAACCGCGCCACCCACGGAGATCGCCACCGGTAATCCTGGATCCACGCGTCCATCCGCCCGGGCTCCAGCGCGCCGCGGTTGAAATAAAGTCCGTCCGCCTCCCGCAGGCTCCCCGTCGTCAGCTTCGCGTCCGGTTGCGCCACCAACCCGCCCACCCACTCCTTGCCCGTCATCGCCACGACCGCATCCAGCAACGCCGGATCCTCGATCGCCCGCGCATAGGACATCGCATGGCGTGCTTCGTCGGCTCCGTGCAACGGCGGCACCCAGTGCACCGCCGGCAGCCCAAACCCCAGAACTCCGGCCGTCACCCCTGCCAATCCCCATCGACCCGGCCATCGACCATTCCCCCTCGCCAGCACCGCGAGGCATCCCATCCCCAGCCCTGCCATCGCGCCCGCCACCCCCCAGATCCACAGCACCGTCGCCGTCCCAATCCCCGACACCCGGGCCAGCAGCGCGACCCGCGACGGCACCGGTTCCTCCAGCGGCGTCGCCGCGATCCCTTCCGGATAGAAAAGGTTCGTCGTCCCGGGCGCCTGTCCCGGCATCGACCCCAGCCGCACCACCAGTCGCCCAAGGGGCGGCGTGCCCGCCTCCTCCGATCCACCCGAAAGGGTCCGCACCCAACCCCGCAGATACCGCGGCCCGCCATCGCGTGTCTCGATGATCATCCCGACACTCGTCGGGCTCTCTCCATCGGTCGGTTCGGTCCCATCGCTCCCCGGAACCTCCGCCACAAATCTTAACAGGTGACCGCGGCGGGCCTGCTCCGGCCGCTCCAACCGGAACGCGCGCCCCCCCGGCAACCGCAACCATCCCGACACCAGGCCCAGGGGTTCCTCGCCCAGCCACGGCGCATGATCTCCCGCCACCCGGTCGAGATACACCCCGACTTGCAGCAGCCCGTCCTCCGGCAGATCGAACCGCGGAACGTGTCGATCCTCCCCAAGCCGGCCCATCGGCCCGTCGTACCGGGGAAGATCCCATTCGATCCGGTGCCGGTAACGTCCCGGCCCGCGATGTTCCACCACCAGGGGCAGCGCGTAGGGCTCGTTCCTCCCGCTGGCCAGCAACGCGATGTTCTCCGTCGCCCGGAAGTGCAGCGGCATCGTCTCGAAGGCCGGCGACGCCGCCAGCCCGTAACCCAGCAGCACCCCCACCCATGCCAGGGCCGTCACCCAGCCCGCCACCCAGGGCACCCATCCGCCCCGTTCCATGCCGCCCCCCGTGCGGCCCTCGTCCAGCCCGCCCTCCTCCGCCCCGCGCCGACGGCTCCGACGCAACCTCGATCGCGGCGCGTGATCCATGGCGCGCGGCCCTCACCAGACTTCGACCGGACCCCGCGGCACCGGAATTGCCCCGCGCTCCGCCACCGCCGGGCCCGCCTCCCATCCGGTCTCCACAAACCCGGTCGCCAGCGGCGCCGGACGAAACCTCGGCAGCAGCTCGCCGGTCCCGTCGCAGAAGGTCGCCCGCCAGGCGCAATAGCGATCCAGCAAACCCTCGAACTCCGCCCGGGAGGTCAACTGCACCACCCCCTTGTTGAACACGCTCGCCGGACCAAACCGCCGTGCGTACCACGGCCCCACCTTGCGGAACATCACGCACCCGTGCTTCTCCCCGAACACTTCCGTCATCAGCTCCAGGTGCCGTCGCATCAGCCGCACCCGCTCATCGAACGACGGCTCGGGCGGACACACCCCCGTGTCGAGATACGACCGCGTCCTCCGGAAGATCCAGGGATCGTAGAACGCCCCGCGCCCGATGCTCACCCCGGCGCATCCCGTCGCCTCGATCATCGCCCGCGCCGCCTCCGGCGTCGTCACATCCCCGTTCCCGATCACCGGAATCCGCTCCACCGCCTCCACCACCCGCCGGATCCCCTCCAGACTGACCGTCCCCGAAAAGCCCTGCGCCCGCGTCCGCCCATGCACAAAGACCGCCGCCACCCCCACCTCCTCCAACGCCCGCGCCAGATCCGGCGCCGTCAGATTCTCCTCGTCCCAGCCCAGCCGCATCTTCGCCGTCACCGGCACCCGCACCGCCTCGACCATCCCGCCCACCAGCCTCTGGGTGCGGCCCAGCTCGGACATCATCGCTGATCCCCCGCCCACCCGGCAGACCTTCCGCACCGGGCAACCCATGTTGATGTCGATAGAACTCACCCCGAGCTGCTCCAGCCTCCGTGCCGCCTCCCGCATCTCCTCGGGAACGGCCCCGAACAACTGCACCGCCAGCGGCCGGTCCCGCTCGTTCGACTCAATGAGCTTCAGGGCCTTGGGATTCCCCTCGATCAGCGACCGGGCGTTCACCAGGTCGGTGGTGCAGAGATCCACCCCGCCCACCTCGCGGACCAACGTGCGAAAAGGCAGGTTGGTGTACCCCGCGAGAGGCGAAAGAAACAGGTTCGACCCCAGCCGGAGCGAACCGAAGAACAACGCGCCACCCGTCATGCGACCGCCGTTCTAACACCCCGCCCCGCTCCCCGCCACCCCATCATCCCGGTACGGACTGGACCCCACGGCCCGGGGGCTCGTGTTTCGGACGGGTTGGGTCCAGGGTCCGGCCCGATGTTCCGGGTGATCCTGCATCTCGACATGGATGCCTTCTTCGCCTCGGTGGAACAACGCGACCGGCCGGAGTGGCGCGGGCGGCCGGTGATCGTCGGCGCCCCTCCGACCCGGCGTGGCGTGGTCTGCGCCGCCAGTTACGAGGCCAGGAAGTCCGGCGTGCGTTCCGCCATGCCCAGCGCCACCGCCGGCAGGCTCTGTCCCGATGGCATCTTCGTGCCGCCGCGGATGGACACCTACCGCGCCGAGTCCCGGCTCGTCATGGAACTCGTGCGGGACTTCGTCGGCGACCTTGTCCAGCAGGTGTCCGTGGACGAGGCCTACCTGGACGTTTCCCGGCGCTGCCGCGCGGACGATCCCGATGCGGCGATCGACCTCGCGGTGCCCCTCGCCGAGGAGATCCGGGAAGCCATCCGATCCCGGCGTCAGCTCACCGCCAGCGTCGGCGTGGCCGCCAACAAACTCCTCGCCAAACTGGCCAGCGACTTCCGCAAGCCCGATGGCCTGACCGTCATTCACGAACGCGACAAGGTCGCCTTCCTCCGCCCTCTCCCGGTGCGGGCCCTGCACGGGATCGGGCCGGTGACGGAACGGCATCTCGCCCAGGCCGGAATCCGGACGGTGGGCGACCTGCAGGATCATCCCGGCGACCTTCGCCCCTGGGCCGGTTCGTGGGCGGCCGAATTGCGCCGGTATGCCTTGGGCGAGGACGACCGCCCGCTGGACCTGGACGACGCCATCAAGAGCATCAGCGCCGAGGAGACGTTTCGCGTGGACACCGACGATCGCCCGACCCTGAGGACCTGCCTGAGGGAGCAGGCCGGGGAGATTGCCGGCAAACTGGAGCGCCGACGGCTCGCCGCCCTGACCGTTCAGGTGAAAGTCCGGTACGGCGACTTCACCACCCTCTCCCGCCAGATCACCCTCGAGGAACCCGTCCGGACGCCGTCCGAGCTCTACCGGCTCGCCTGTCATCTTCTAGGCCGGGAACGTCTCGTCCACCGCCCACTGCGACTTCTCGGCCTCGGTGTCGGGGGCCTGGTGGATGCCCCCGACCGCCAGCTCCGTTTCCCGTGGGACTGAACGCCGCCGCCTTCCAGCATGGAGACGGCGCAGGTGCGGCGCAGGAGATGGCCACTGCCTTGGATCCCGAGGATCCCATCCACCCGCGGACCCTTTGGCCGATGACATCGGGATTTCAGACAGGCTCTCAGGCGAGCAACGCTTCACGAAGTTCGCGCCCCGACCCACAACTCCAGGATTCACCGGATGGAAGTCAGCGGGAGGACGTCACGAGATTGTACTCGATGACCTCCCCCGGAAGAGGCGGGGTGAGGGACGGGGCCTTGCGATGGCGGGTGACGGATTCGTAGCCGCTGGCGATGCGGATGAGGGTGGGTTCGGAGTAGGGGCGTCCGAGAAACTGGATCGAGAAGGGCATGCCGTCCGAGGGAAAGAATCCTCCAGGGACGAGAATGGTGGGCAGTCCGGTGAAGGAATGCAGGCTGTTGCGGGTTTCGTCGCTGGCACCGCTGCTCAGGCGCGCGTTGGGATCGCTGGAGAATTCGGCCGGTGTGGTGGTGCGGTAGGGAAGGACAATGGCGTCGAGAGCGTGGCGGTCCATGAGTTCCACCAGGGCGTCACGCAGCATGACCTGCTGCTTCTTCATGGCGATGAAGGCGGCGTTGCGGTCGAGGTCGGTGATGGCAGCGGTCTCGACGATGGCCGGTTTCACCATGCTCCCGCCCTTGGTGATCATCTCCTGGACCGAGCGGATTGGAGCGGTATCGGGAAGACGGGCGAGGTAGGCGTCGATGGCGACGGCACGGGTGAAGGCGGCCTCGCCGGCTCCTTGCTGAACCGCGATGAGATTCAGGCCGGAGAGAGCCGGATCCACGAGGAGGGCGCCGGCGTTCTTCATATCGGCGAGGGCCCTGGCGGTCAGGGCGAGCCCTTCAGTGTGCATGGCCCCTTCGCGGATCATCTCGCGGAGGACACCGATGCGGGCGCCGACAAGGCCCGAGGGATGGATGAAGGAGGTGTACGGTGCGGCGGGGATGCGGCCGATGGAGGATTCCGTCATGAGGTCCGCCGGGTCGTATCCGGCGATGGCGTCGAGGACGGCGGCACAGTCGTACACGCTGCGTCCCATGGGTCCGCCCTTCTCCTGGCCGGGGGCACTCCACATCATGCCGGTGCGGCTGATCAGTCCCTGGGTGGCGGCGATGCCGACAAGGCAGCCATGGGCGGTGGGATTGACGATCGAGCCGCTGGTATCGCTGCCGAGTCCGACCGTGCCGAGCCACGCAGCCATGGCGGCGCCGGTGCCGGAACTCGATCCACCGCCGTACTTGCGGGGATTGTAGGGACTCAGGACCTGGCCCTGGAGGGTGCTGCCCCCGGAGGCCGCCACACCGTACCAGTCGGATTGATTGAGCTTGGCGAGGATGATCGCGCCCGCCTTGCGGAGGCGGTCGATGACAAAGGCGTCGCGGGAAGGCTGGGAGCGGGCCATGGGGAGATATCCGCCGCTGGTCGGCATGTCGAAGGTGTCGAACACATCCTTGGGCATCACGACGATTCCGTGCAGGGGCGAACGGGGTCCTCTGGCCTTGCGTTCCTGGTCCAGGGCGCGCGCTTCGGCGAGGGCATTGGTGTTGACGAGGATGATCGAATTGAGCCGGGGACCCTTCCGGTCATAGGCATCGATGCGGGCGAGGTAGAGGGAGACGAGCTGTTCCGCGGAGAGGGCCCCGGCGTTCATGGCCGCCTGGATGTCCTCGATCGTCGCGGTGGAGAGGTCGAAGGTCGCTGCATGAGCGGATGAGGAAAGGCCGGGAAGCGTGCCCGGAGCGATCAGGAGGGCGATCAGGGCCAGGAGTGTGGCGAAGGGAGATGGGCGCTTCGCGGAGGCGCGGCCGCAGGGGGAGGCGGCTCGGGCTGATGGACGGGCCTTCGGGTGGGCGGCCAGGGGCGATGTCTTCATGGGGTGCGAACGGAGGGTTGGACTGCGTGGGATGACGACCAGCCGTCACTCCTTGGCGCACTGAACTCCCGTCCGTACGGACAGGCTTCAGGCCGTGGTGACGGATGGGCTTCGAGAGCACCGGACGTGCCATGTCCCAGGGCAGCCGGACGGGGATGCCGGGCAGGGGACAGTCGTGCATGGACTGGCTGGGAACGCTGATTCAGGGCGATGGAATCCGTGACGGACATTCATGGACCGCGACGGAACGCCGTTCCGGATGGTGTTTCCAAGGGCGATGCCGGGCATGGAGCGTGGTCGTCCGGTGTGGGATGAACCGGGCGCTGAAGGTGGCATTCGCGGCGCTCATCCGGCTGGGGCGGAGCGAACCGGGTGCGGATGCGGATTCCTGACCGTCGGCTGCAGACTTCTGCCCAGTGGCGCCGAATCCGGACACACTCCGGACGGACGGCGGACAAGGTGGCCGTGGAGGAGACAGTGTCCGGAGGCCTTTGGGGACTTGGGGAACCGGAGGGACGTGTCTGTAAACCCGGCGCTTCCGGGTTCACAGGCTGGCCTGGACTCCTGGAAGCCGGCGAGTTGCCGGAACGCCTCTCGGTTTGTCCGCTGCGCGAAGGGTCAGGCGGTGAGCCGGGCCTGCCAGATCCGCAGGGCGTCCTGCATAGATGGAAAGGCCATGGTCGAGGGATCCACCTCGAGGGGATCGAGCCAGGCGCATTCCGCCACTTCGTCCGCCGCGATTCGCCCCCCGGTGCTGGCGGTCCGGGCGGTGAAGAAGAAATCGAGCACGGGGTAGGTGACCCCGGCGTAGGTGTACTCGTTGGGCGCCGAACAGAGGAACTCCAGGGTGTCGAGTTCCAGCCCGACCTCCTCCCGCAACTCTCGACGGGCCGCCTCCTCGGCGGTCTCCCCGATGTCGATGAACCCTCCGGGAGGCGCCAGGCATCCGCGTCCGGGATCCTTGGCCCGGCGGATGAACAGCGCCCGGCCGTCGTCGCGTCGTGGGAACACCGCCACCGCCACCGTGGCGTTGAAGTAGTATTGGAATCCGCAGGAATCACATTGGAACCGGCAGGGGACAGGAGCGGTCCGGGGCGGAGTGGCGGGATGGGCGCAGCGGGGACAATGGCAAAAGCAGGCGAACGGTTGCACGGAAGAGGGATAGGAAGGCAACGGGGTCAAATCAATACATTTGACAATTGAGGAAGGACCGGGTTCCGGGAGGTGGCGCCATCACGTTCCCACTTCATTCCCGCGACGGCGTTGCGCATACTCCCGCGCATGCCCGACACGATCGCCCCGAGCGCGCGACAACGCGTCTTGAACGCCGCGCCCGCTGGTGGCCTGCCCGTGCCATTCGGGTTGGGGGCGACCAAACCGAAACATTTCCGGGAGATGTTCCGGGCGGCCTGGGCGAACCGGGACAATCTCGGGTATGCGTGGAAGGTGTTGTCGCAGGGCGTTTGTGACGGCTGCGCCCTGGGCGTGGCCGGCCTGCACGACTGGACCCTCGACGGCGTGCATCTGTGCCTGACCCGCCTGAGCCTGCTCCGGCTGAACACCATGCCGGCCTTCGATCCGGGCATCCTGGCGGATGTGGGGGCGTTGCGGGGCCGATCCAACGCAGAATTGTGCGCCCTGGGCCGGCTGGGGTTTCCCATGCATCGGGCCCGGGGGGAGAAGGGCTTCCGGCGGATCTCCTGGGAGGACGCCCAGCAGCGAATTGCGGACCGGTGGCGCCGGAGCGATCCGGAACGGCTGGCCTTTTTCGTCACGTCGCGGGGCGTCACCAACGAGGTGTACTATGTGGCGCAGAAGGCGGCGCGGTTTCTCGGCACCAACCATGTGGACAACGCCGCCCGTCTGTGTCACGCCCCCAGCACCGGCGCGATGAAACATGCCCTCGGTTACGCGGCGTCCACCTGCAGCTACCGCGACTGGTACGGCACCGATCTGATTGTCTTCTTCGGCTCCAACCCGGCCAACGACCAGCCGGTCACCATGAAGTACCTCGACGAAGCCCGCGCCCGCGGAACCCGGGTGGCCATGGTGAATCCGTTCCTCGAACCGGGCATGATCCGGTACTGGGTTCCCAGCACCCCCCGCAGCGCGGTCTTCGGCACCCCCATCGCCGACTGGTGGTTTCCCGTCGCCCAGGGTGGCGATATCGCCTTCCTGCAAGGCGTCCTCCGCGTCCTGATCGAGCGCGACTGGTACGATCGCGCCTTTGTCGAGACCCACACCGCCGACTGGGACGCGTTCCGCGCCTCGGTGCTCGGCCAGGACCCGTCCGCCCTTGAGGCGGCGTCCGGACTTTCCCGCGCCGACTTCGAGGAGTTCGCCGCCCTCCTCCATGCCTCGCGCAATGCGGTCTTCGTGTGGAGCATGGGCATCACCCAGCACGCCCGCGGGGGGGATGCGGTCTCGATGATCCTCAACCTCGGTCTGGCGATGGGTTACGTCGGGCGTCCCCGCACCGGACTGATGCCGATCCGCGGACACAGTTCGGTTCAGGGCGGCGCCGAGATGGGCTGCTATTCGACCGCGTTTCCCGGAGGAAAACCGGTGACCTCCGAAAATGCCGGGGCGCTGGCGGCGCAGTACGGATTCCCGGTGCCGGATTGGACCGGCATGACGGCGGTCGAAATGGTGGAGGCCTGCGCCCGGGACGCTCTGGACACGCTGTATTGCGTGGGTGGAAACTTCCTCCGCACCCTGCCGGCCCCGGACCAGGTGGCCCGGGCGATGCAGCGGGTGCCGCTCCGGGTGCATCAGGACATCATCGTGACCGACCAGATGCTGCTCGAACCGGGCGAGGAGGTGATCCTGCTCCCGGCCAAGACGCGGTTCGAACAGGACGATGGCGGCATCGAGACCAGCACCGAGCGAAGGGTGATGTTCAGCCCTGAAATCCCGCGCCAGGTCGGGGAAGCGCGTGCCGAATGGCGCATCCTCCGCGACCTCGCGGCCGCCACGCATCCGGAACGTGCACATCTCCTGGGCTGCCAGTCGGGACAGGCCATCCGCGAGGAAATCGCCCGCGTCATCCCGTTCTACGACGGCGTCCAGCACCTCCGAAAGACCGGCGACGCCATCCAGTGGGGCGGCGAGCGCCTTTGCGAAGAAGGCCGGTTCGGCACTGCGGACGGCAAGGGCCATTTCAAGGTCGTCGCGCTACCCGCCGATTCCGGTGTGCTCGGTGCCATCCGCTCCAGCGGCCAGACCGGGGCCCGCCACTTCCACGTCTCCACGCGCCGGGGCAAACAGTTCAACACGCTGATCCACGCGGAACGCGATCCCCTCACGGGTGCGGATCGGGATGCGGTCTTCATGCATCCCGCCGACGCCGCCGAACTGAACGTCGCCAACGGGGACCGCGTGGTGCTGGTCAGTGAGGTGGGCCGACTCGAAGCCCGCGTCTTCCCGGCCTCGATTGCCCGCGGCAGCCTCCAGGTCCACTGGCCCGAGGGCAACGTCCTGATTCCCCATGGCGTCGTCGATTCGGTCGGCGGGGTCCCTGATTACAACGCCATCGTCCGCATCGAGCGCCCGTAACGCCCCCCAGCGCCCCTGCGGTTCCCGGCAGTCCCCCACCCCCGATGCCCCCTTCCCCCGGTCGCCCGATCCGCCCTGGCTCCCGTTCGCTTTCCCCGGGGCTCCGTCGAATGCGCGTCCGACGCTGGAGCGGGATCCGCACGGGCGATGCCGCCTTCGACGATGTGGCGCGGGAGGAACCCCTCGAACTGCGGGTTAACGGTCAACCCGTGGCCGTCATCATGCGCACCCCCGGAAACGATGAAGAACTTGCGGCGGGATTTCTCCTGACCGAAGGCGTCATCCGCCGTCGCGAGGACCTCTTCAGTACACGGCACAATCCCCGCAATCATGATGGCAACGTCCTCGAAGTCTTCCTCGCGGACGGCGTGCGGGTGGATCTGGCCCGACTGACCCGTCACGTCTTCGGCGCATCGAGTTGCGGCCTTTGCGGCAAGGCCACCATCAAGGCCATCCGCACCCGCTTTCCCCCGGTCCGATCGGCCCTGCGGCTCACCGCGGAAACCCTTCTCTCAATGCCCGACCGGCTCCGGCAGGGACAGAGCCTGTTTGGCCGAACCGGGGGCCTGCACGCCGCGGGTCTCTTCGAGGCCGACGGGTCCCTGGTGGACCTGTCCGAAGACGTCGGACGGCACAACGCCGTGGACAAACTGCTGGGCCGGGCCCTCCTGAACGACAGACTGCCCCTCGACACCACCCTTCTGCTGGTCAGCGGCCGGGTGTCCTTCGAGATTGTACAGAAGGCGCTCGCCGCCGGGATCCCCGTGGTTGCGGCCGTCGGCGCCCCGTCGAGTCTGGCCGTCGAGTTCGCCCGTTCGGCCGGTCAATCACTGGTCGGTTTCCTCCGCGACGGGCGCTTCAACCTCTACACCGATCGCCGGCGCATCACGGCCCGACTGCCCTCGTGACGGGTGACCCAACGGTAGGCGCGGAAGAGAGTCATTCATGAAGTCCGCACACCAAACGAAGTGCGGCCAACCCGGTACCCCCGAGTCGCCGCCCTGCCGGGTTGGTTGGGCGTCCACGCTTCAGCGTGAGCCTTCCAAACCGCTACAGTCAATGAGCCCGGCACCCTAATGTTGACGACACGCGGCAGGATCATCTCCAGTGAGCCGATAGGAATTTTAGGGGATGCCGGGCTGGGGGTGTAGGGGGTGGAGGCAGAGCAGCAGAGAGAGAGTGTGTGCGTGCAATGTCAGCAACTTATTTCAGTAACGCAGGCCAATAGCTGTTGACCGTCGGGGCAACTGCCAAGCTGCAATGGTATCCACCATGGCCAGATGAGAACTCCAAGGTTTCCGGAGGAACCACAGTGTCAACAAGTATGTGTCAGACTTTATGTCAGAGAAGTCAACAACTAAGTGTCAGACTCTTGTTGGGTCAGCAGTCAAGTATAACGTGTCGGGCACATTCTACGGGCACGTTCTAGACGTCGACATCCACCCAACTGCCGGTCTTAAGTTCCCGGTTGCGGCGTATCCTCCTCTCCCACCCCCCAGTCCCACCCCCCAGTCGGCGAACGGCGACTGAGGAAGGAGCGAAGCGGGCGCTCCGGCTCGCCGTGGATTCGGGCTTCTGGGGCACGAGGGAGATACCTGTCCCGGATCGTCTCGCCCGTTCGTCATGACTGGGTGCTCATGCATTCCGAAACCCGACACGGAGGTGAGCGGTCCGCACTCCCGAACGAGACGGCGGCCATCCGGCTCCGACCCGAAGAAGGCGCATTGGAAGCTGCGCCGGTTTGCATGGTCACCGTCCGCCTGTCATAACCCCGTCCACCTCAGATCCCGTCGCATTATGAGCACCATCAGAGTTCTTGTTGGAACCCGCAAAGGGGCGTTCATCCTTACCTCCGACGGTGCGCGCCGGAACTGGAAGGTGGAGGGACCCCTTTTTGGCGGCTGGGAGATCTACCACGTCAAGGGCTCTCCGGTGACGCCCGACCGGCTCTACGCCTCGCAGACCAGCGGGTGGTTCGGGCAGACCCTGCAGCGGTCCGATGATGGCGGAACTACCTGGGAGCCGGTCGGGAACGAGTTCCGCTACGACGGGACCCCGGGGACCCACCAATGGTACGACGGCACCCAGCACCCGTGGGAGTTCAAGCGCATCTGGCACCTTGAGCCGTCTCTGACCGATCCGGACACCGTCCTGGCGGGAGGTGAGGACGCCGCCCTCTTCCGCTCGACGGATGGCGGTCGCACCTGGGCCGAACTCCCCGCCCTCCGCTCGGTGAAGGGTCACTTGTGGTCCCCGGGCGCCGGCGGCATGGGGCTCCATACCATCCTGCTCGACCCCACCCGACCGGGGCGGATGGTCGTCGCCATCTCGGCCGGAGGCGCATTCCGAACGGACGACGGCGGCGAGACCTGGGAGCCGGCCACCAAGGGTCTGAAGTCGCAATTCGAATTGCCGGACCCCGATGCCGAGGTGGGCCACTGCGTCCACCGGATCGCCCTGCACCCATCCCGTCCGGACGTCCTGTTCATGCAGAAGCACTGGGATGTGATGCGCAGCGACGACGGCGGCGGGTCGTGGCGCGAAGTCAGCGGGGATCTTCCCTCGGATTTCGGGTTCCCCATCCAGGTTCACGCCCACGAGCCCGACACCGTGTATGTGGTCCCCATCAAGAGCGACTCCGAACACTACCCGCCGGACGGCAGGCTGCGCGTCTATCGCAGCCGTTCGGGGGGCGAATCCTGGGAACCCCTGACGCGCGGTCTGCCGCAACGCGACTGCTACGTGAACGTGCTCCGCGAGGCCATGTCCGTGGACGCGCTCGACCCGTGCGGGGTGTACTTCGGCACCACCGGCGGCCAGGTCTATGCCTCGTCCGACAGCGGAGACACCTGGGAACCCATCGTGCGCGATCTGCCGGCGGTTCTCTCCATCGAGGTCCAGACCCTTCCATGATCCGGGTGACTCTTCCGTACCACCTTCGCAATCTGGCCCGGGTCCAGGGCGACGTGTGTCTCGATGTTCCCCCACCGATCACGCTCGCGACCGTTCTCGCTGCCCTGGAAATCCGGTACCCGACCTTGCGCGGCACCCTCCGCGACCACCACACCCTGAAGCGCCGCCCCTTTATCCGCTTCTACGCCTGCCGCGAGGATTGGTCCCATCAACCGCCTGACGCCGAACTGCCCGTCCCGGTGCGGGACGGCCACGAACCGCTCCTGATTGTCGGCGCCATGGCGGGGGGCTGAAACCTGGCCGGAGTTCGCAGATCGTCCGCCTGCCAGACGACGGTCCATCAGCCGGAGTTCCGTCGAATCCGCCAATGCGATGCACTGCGGCTATTCCCGGGCGGCGACGAGGGCCGGGTCATCGAGGTCGAGGCGGTACAGGACCTGGTTGTAGTCGTACCGCGGTGTGGCGTCCGGATTGCCTGAGAAGGTGTTGACATAGGTGCCTTCGAAATACACCCGGCGACCTTCCTGTTCATCGAAGGCGGGATGATGGACCGGATTGTAGAAGCTGTACCGGTTGTGAGTGACGATCCGGACGGCCTTGCGCCACGGGCCGGTCGGGGCGGGCGCCTCGGCGTACCAGACCTCCCCGAGGTGCGAGGTGGTGCCGCCGATCTCGACGGCGATGGCGACCCAGCGGGAGCGATGCGGGTTCCAATGGATCGATCCCCGGTGCAGGGTGACCGTTCGGTCCGAGGCTGCATCCCGCGGGTGATACCGGGCCTCGTTCCGCCGGATGAGGCCGCGCGCGAGGAGCGTCGCCTCGAGCCCGATATCCACCGGGGGCACATCGCGGCGCCAGCCCCAGCGGAGGGTCCCGGAGGCGTCACGGTCGGGCACCGGGTCTTCCCGGGTGGAACCGGAGGCGAGGCAGGTCCAGGCCTGGTACTGGTCCGGATCGATGAAGGCTTCCCAGGTCGCCGGCACGCGCGAGGTTGGAAAGACCTCTCCGAACAACAGGTATTCGACGCCTTCGTCAGTGTGCCGGACGGGATGGGCCTGGGCCGGCCAGCGCCAGAGTTCCCTGAGGTCGAACTCGGCGATCCGTTCGAAGGTCTCGCGGGCGTCGTCGTACACGGCGATTCCATGGCCGAGGATCTTTTCGAGGGATTCCATGTGGGCGTAGTGGCAGACGAGGCGTTCCCGACCCGAAGCGTCGCGCACGGTGGTGAAGCCATCCGCCCAGATCAGGCCGCGATCGACCCCCATGCGGGCCATGGGACGGCTGAACCCCTCTGCGTTGACGAAATAGTGCAGGTCCACGCCGACGTCGGGGGCGAGGCCACCCTGTCCGGGGGGATCGGAGACGGCGCCGGCCATCCAGAATTGGCCCAGGGGATGGCGGACGCGCGTGGTGTCGCCCCAGAACCAGTGGATGCGACCGCGATAAAGGACTGAGAAGGCGGAATCCTGTCCGGCGACCTGGGCGGTTCCGAGAGGTTCCCGCAGCGGGGTCGGTTCGCCGAGAAGGACGCTGTCACGGAAGAGTCCTTCGCCGGTGACGCGGTACAGGCGTTCGGCGACGTTGACACGGCGCATTCGCACCTCGGCCCGTTCTCCCGGTCGCGGAGTCAGGACCACCGAAGCGTACCCGAACCCGTCCTTGGGCGCGTCGTACCCGTGGCTGCGAACGTGGAAGAAGACCGGTCGATTCATCAGGCCGGGCTCGAGGAACGCCACCCAGCCGGCGTTGTCGGTCACGAACCGCACCCGATGGACCGTCTCGAATTCGACCAGCGGGATGCCGCGTCCGGTCCGATCATCCACGGCACGAATGCCAAAGAACGCCTGGGCGGGGAGTTCCGGGGACGCGGGTCCATCGAATGCGGTCAGGGCGAGGCATGCGGTGAGCGCGGCGATGCGGAGGGAGCGGGACCGGGGTAAGGAGCAGCGGTACATGTCCAATGATGGATGCGGGTCGTCGGGGAGGAGGTCACGGGGCGGGTCGAGACAATTCCCTGGCGATGAACCTCTGGTAGAGGACGGACGCCGTGATGGCGACCAGGGCCACGGCGATCAAGGCGCCCACGCGGTACAACTGGTCGAGTCGTGCGAGGTCGTGAAGGAACAGCTTGGCCACGGCGACGCCAAGGAGCGCGAGTCCGGCCCATCGCGCGACGACCAGCCGCTTGCCGATCCCGATGCCGACGAGGGCGAGGGCGAAGAGAGCCCAGGCGATGGTGTAGGTCATGTCGCGCGCGAAGTTGCCTGAGAAGTCGAACCGCACCCATTCGCCCACGGGCGTGAAGTAGTCGGCGATCTGGAGGTTCACCAGGGCAAACACGAGCACGGTACCCAGGCCGGCCAGCCAGGCGCGGCCGGGAAGGGGTCCGAGGCAGTCGTCGGGCGGCTGGAGGGCCCGGGCACCGAGGAACATGGCGGCGGCCGCCAGGCTGTAGGTATAGAGCCAGACGTTCCAGAGGCCGTGCGGGCCGCGCACGGCGTATTCGAGGACGGCCGGATTGATGCACAACCGCAGGAAGACCACCGAGAGCATCACCACCCCGACCAGGCGCAGGCCCGGGTGCGGGACTTTGCGGAACAGCCAGAGGAGCGCCGCACCTTCGAGGGCAAGCCCGAGTGTGAGCCATTGCCGCTCGAACTGGATGGGAAAGGCGAGAGTGACAAAGGCCAGTGTGGCGCCTCCCATCCACGCCAGACGTTCGAGGTGCCAGGGGCTTTGCTGGTTGCGCGAGCGGACCAACCCAGCCAGCGCAAGGGCGGGCGGCACGGCGAAGGCCAGCGGGATGAGCCCCATGATCTCGTTGGGCCAGTACCGTTCGATCAGGCGGTACACGAGGTGGAACTGGGGCAGGCCCGCCAGCGCCACCGCCACCCAGGGCCATCGCAGGGTTTCCATGGTTCGCCGCGCCCACCACGGCAGGCCGCCGAAGCAGGCGAGGAATACCAGGCACCCGACGAGGGCCCGTCCGGGATGGGTTGCCCCTGACAGTTCATCCAGCCACCAGACATGCTGGAGCAGCGCCAGCCCGCCCAGTCCCGCCAGGGGCAGGAATTCGATTCGCAGGCGCAGGGCCAGGACGAGCAGGACGCCGACCAGAGCGAGGGCGGCGGCAAACACCGGTGTGGGATCGGGGATGGGAAGCACCACCACCACCTGGGCCAGCAGCAGAAACGGCATCAGCGTGGTGATCACCGGGAACTGGCGGAGCATCGCCGACTGCGCATCGTCCGGCTCGGAGGTCCGTCGGGCCCGTTCCCAAAGGAACCAGGCAGCCGCCCCGAAGAGGACGGCCGCACCCACGACCATCAGGAGAGTGAAGCCCAATGGAGGTGTCGGCACGCTGGCGATGCGCCCGATCCAAAGCCCGGTGGTCAACAGGGTCAGCATGGCGGCCGCCCCCGCACCGAACAGGCCGCGGGCCCAGACGGCGAGGGCCAGCGCCAGCAGGTTCACCAGCAGCAGCACCGGCCACAGGGCGAACGAGGCCTCCGCGAGACGCAGCAACGGGAGGGCAAGCATCAACAGGGCGAGCGGCGGGAAGAGTTGCGCGGAACGGACCACCTGGGTTCCGCGATCCGACTGCCATCGCACCAGCAACAACGGGAACCCCACATGCAGCACCGCAAACCCAAGACTCAACCCGAGCGCCCATCCGAGCAGCTCGGGCGTCAGGAACCGGGCCTGCCACAGGGCCACGTATCCGAAGGCGATCATCCCCGCCACCACGTGGGCCGACGTCCAGCGGGCGCGCCACCAGGCGGCGGCCAGGAGCACCACATCGGCGGCCAGGACCATCGCAAACAACGGAGCCGGTCGGGTTCCAGCGTCCGTTCCCAGCAGCATGCCACCCACCCAGCCGAGGGTTGAGACTGCGGTGACGGTCAGTGCGCCGGACCACCAGTCGCTGGCGCGGTCGCACCGCTTCGCCAGACCGAGGCCGAGGGCGAAGAGTGCATTGAAACCCGCGAACACCGCCCAGCCCGTCCACAACCGGTCGGGGGTCAGGAACCGTCCCGCCCAGCCCCATTGCAGGAGCCAGGTGCCGATGGCACCCAGCAGGACGAGGTATTCCCAGCGGCGTCGCAGGGCCACCGCCATCAGGCCCGCATTGAGCAACGCGATATAGGTGAAAAGTGCCAGAGCCTGGTCCTGTCCCGACGACAGCAGGATCGGCGTGAGAAATCCGCCCAGCAGCCCGAGCACCGCCACCACCTGGGCCTGGAGCCGTGCCGCGAGGAGAAAGGCGCCCGCGGTGATCAACGTCATCGCCGCAAAGGTGAGACTCTGCGGCAGCCAGGGCAGGCGATAGAAAGCGTGCCCCGCAAACAGCGCCGCGTAGAGAATCACCACGCCGGTGGCACACAAGGTCTGAGCCGTGACGCCATACGCCGTCCGCCACAAACGCAATCCGCCTCCGACCAGGCCCAGTCCGGTGGCCAGCCCGATCAGCACCCGGCCCGCCGGCGGGATGAGGTCGCGCTCGAACGAGTACTTCACGAAGTAGGCCACGCCGAGGAACAGGGCCAGCCCGCCCAGCCACGCGAAAAGACGCGCCCCCATGAATTGCTCCCAGTCCACGGAACCCCATGGACGACCTGCCGCAGTCTGACCGGGAGGCGGAGCGAAGGGTATCGACGGCGCCTCGGCAGGCAGCACCGGCGGCCCGTCATCGGGGGCCAAGGACGACGAGAACGTCTCCGCGCCAGCATTCTCGAAGGTCGGTGCCCCGGCGGGGGCAGGGACCGGCGGTTCATCGCGCCAGGCTGGAGCGGCATCCGCCGTGGGGAGGTCCTGCGGTTCTGGCGCCGGTTCGGGATGGGTTGCCCGTTCCAGGTGGTCCACCCGTCGCCGCAGTTGGGACACCTGAACGCAGAGCCATACCAGCGTGACCAGACCGGCCACCACCATGCCGCCCAGGACGAGAAGGAGAAGGATGGGAGCGATCATCGCCGTGCCGTGGAAGGAGGATTCGAGGTTTCGGACCGGCGCTCCCTATATCCCCCCGGGGCGCGATGGCGTGAATCGAAAAATGGCGGGCGCCCATCGGGACCGGGTTTGATCGTGCGGATCAACGGGCGAACACGATGCAGATCGGGGCGGGGACATTGATGATGCCCCGGGTCTGGTAGGTGAGCTCGCCGGTATCGGAGTTCACGCGATGGACGGCGACCGTGTTCGAGTCGGCCCCGGCGGCCAGCAGCCAGCCTCCGCCGGGGGCCAGGTTGATGTTGCGGGGAAAGGCGCCGCGGATGGGTTGCACCTGGATCACCTCGAGCCCCGCCGTTTCCGGATCCGCTCGATAGACGGTGACGGTGTCGTGGCCGCGGTTGGAGGAATACACGAACCGGCCGCTCGGATGGACCAGGATCTCGGCGGCGGAGTTGAAGGCCTCCTTGGCCTTGGCCTCTTCACTGAGGGCCGGGATTGTGCCGAGGCGCCGTGCTGTTCCCGAGGCGGCATCCCAGGCGAAGGAAGTCACCGACAGGGATAGCTCGTTGAGGAGATGGATGAACCGTCCGTCGATGGAGAAGCGCATGTGGCGGGGACCGCCACCCGGCACCGACGCCGCAAAGCCGTGCCGTTCCAGCGTGCCGTGCTCGACGTCCACCCGGTAGATGACGATTCCGTCCATGCCGAGATCCGGAACCAGGGCATAACGGCCGTCGGGCGAAAATCCGCACCAGTGCGGGTGAGGGGCGTTCTGGCGGTTGGCGACCACGCGCGAGCCCCCTTCATGGCGATGCAGCGTGGCGACACCCGGGCGGCCTTCGGCATCGAGAGGAAACACCGCCACGGACCCGCCGCCATACTGGGCCGTGAGCAGGAATCGTCCGCTCGGATGGACCGCCACATGCGCGCCGCCGCCGTCGCCCGTCGGTGACGTGCCAAGGGGAGCGAGGGACCCGTCGGGTGCCATCCGATAGGCGGCCACGCCGGGCCCGCCGGGAAAGCCGGCCACGGCGTACAGCTTTGTGCCGTCGGGGTGAACCGCCAGGAAACCCGGAGACGCGATCTCGGCGGCGAGTTCCGCCGGGGCGAGGCGGCCCGAAGCAGTATCGAAGCTGGACCGGTAAATGCCCTTCGCCCCCGGTCCGCCGGTACCGAAATACACGTGCCAGGTTTCCGCCCGGGCCAGTCCGGAGAGGCCGAGGATCGCTACCAATAGGATGCGGAATGCGCCGACGAAGGGGGACTTCATGGGCGAGATCAAGCCCTGATCCGGCCCACATTCCAAGCCCCGGACGTCCCGGTTCGCGAGGGCGACACCCCATGGAAGCGCAACCCTTCGGAGCCGCCGTTGAAATCATCCTAAACAGCGTGCATATGCACACAATTTCCGTCGGTGCCATCCGTCCAGCGACCGGGTTCGGTCGAACCCACGTTGCGAGGTGGCTCCGGCGTTGCTCCCGAACCGGGCCTGCGCCAACGTGGCGGCGTGAAAGCCGCCTACCTCGAACGGACCGGACCCCCGGAGGTAATCCAGTACGGGGAACTGCCCCTCCCCGCCATCAAGGCCAATCAGCTTCGGGTCCGCGTCCATGCGGTCGCCGTGAACCCGATCGACACCTATTTGCGGTCCGGGCTGGTGCCCATGGAGATCCCGCTCCCGTTTGTCGTCGGGTGCGACTTCGCCGGCGTGGTCGAAGCCGTGGGTCTCGACGTGAAACAGTTCCGGGTGGGCGACCGCGTTTGGGGCAGCAACCAGGGTCTCCTCGGGCGGCATGGGACTTTTTCGGAGCAGGTCGCCGTGGACGAGGTCTGGGCCTATCCGACGCCTGCGGGGGTGAGCGACGATCTGGCCGCTGCAGGTGCCCTGGTGGGCATCACCGCCCATCTGGGCCTGGTGCGGGAGGCCAGGCTGCAGAAGGGCGAGTCCATTTTCATTCAGGGTGGGAGCGGCGGTGTGGGCACAGCCGTACTCCAGATCGCCAAAGCATTGGGTGCCAGGGTCTTTTGCTCGGCCGGGAGCGATGCCAAGGTCGAGCTCTGCCGCCAGCTCGGCGCCGACGCGGTCTTCAACTACCGCACGCAGGATGTGGCTGCCGAACTCAAGAAGGTCGCCCCCGCCGGGGTCAATGTCTGGTGGGAAACCACGCGCGAACCGGACTTCGACCTGGCGGTTGCCGCGCTGGCCGCCCGCGGACGGTACGTGCTCATGGCAGGCCGGGATGCCCGCCCCCCGTTCCCCGTGGGACCCTTCTACGTCAAGGGCTGTTCCCTCCACGGCTTCGTCATGTTCGCCGCCTCGCCCGACGAGCAGCGCAACGCGGCGCAGGATTTGAACCGCTGGCTGACCGGTGGTCAGTACCGCCCGCGGATTGACCGGATTCTCCCCCTGTCGGAGACTGCCGCCGCTCACCGCCTCCAGGAGGAGAGCACGGTCCTGAAGAAGGGCGGCTTGGCCGGGAAGCTGGTGCTGCGACCCGAGGCACTAATCTGATCTGACCGGGTGGCGTTCCCTGCCCTGGAATGGGGGGGGCTAGCCCACCCGCGGAGCTCAGCGGCGACCCGGGTCAAACGAGATCTGGCGCCCCCCCTGCCAGTTCTGCCGCATCGGGCCCGAAACCAGCCCCGCTGGCCAGTCCGCTGCGATTCGATAAATAATACGTCAGGCGTTTTATTGATGACTCGATAAAAAGATAATAGGTCAGGCTTTCTATGGATGACTCGATGCCAATAAAAGGTCAGGCGCTATATGGCTGACTGCTGACGATGACGGCGCGCTTCAGTCCTGTTCTCGTCAGAATTCCCTTGTGCCCGCGGTGGGTGGCCTTGTCGCGGCGCGTCAACATCCACATGCCAGGCTCACAATCCGCGCTGGCCGCCCGTGCTCATGGCCGGCCGGGAGGCCCGCCCCCCGTTCCCCGTGGGACCCTTCTACGTCAAGGGCTGTTCCCTCCACGGCTTCGTCATGTTCGCCGCCTCACCCGACGAGCAGCGCAACGCGGCGCAGGATTTGAACCGCTGGCTGACCGGTGGTCAGTACCGCCCGCGGATTGACCGGATTCTCCCCCTGTCGGAAACTGCCGCCGCTCACCGCCTCCAGGAGGAGAGCACGGTCCTGAAGAAGGGCGGCTTGGCCGGCAAGCTGGTGCTGCGACCCGAGGCATTGATCTGATCGTGACCGGGCTGCGTTCCCCGGCCCAGGAATTTTGGGGGGAGGTCGAGGCCAGCGGCGACCCGGGCCAACCGAGACGTGGCGCCCCCCTGCCCGATCTGTCGCATCGGCCCAGAAATCAGCCCGCAAGCCAGTCCATCGTGATTTTGACAATTGACAATGAATATAATCGGTCAGGCGTTATATTGATGACTGCTGACGATGACGGCGTGCTTCGGCCCGGTACTCGTCAGAATTCCCTTGTGACCGCGGCGGGTGGCCTCGTCGCGGCGCGTCAACATCTAGGTGCCGGGCGCACTATAGGATATAGGATAGGGCTTGCCGGCTGACCGACCTCCCAAGGCCATTCCCGTCTTAATGGCCTCTCCCAACCTTCCAACCCCAACCCGCCTGAACTCTCCCGTCTGACCTTCCTCGCATCGGCAATTTGAATCTTGAGCCCCCCCCAAACGACCTCGGCAGCCCTCAAGCCGAAACGCTCCCTCAGAATTCAGGATTCGGGATTGTCACCCGTGCATCCCAAAGTTGTGGGGAGAGGTGCGAATTTCGCGAAGCGTCGTTTCGGAGGACCGAGTTCCACGAGGCCGCAGCGGAGTGGTGCAATGGATGGAGGACTCGCTGAGCTTGTCCCTCCGATTCGCTGCCTCCTCACCCACAACTCCGGGATGCACCGGATTGATTGTCACGAATCCGTGACTTGGGCGTTGCCATCAAGCAACCGATATGTAACTTGGACGTCACAAAGTTTCGATTATGAATGCTTGCCCCGGTCGTCTTGAAATCGCCCTCTGGTGGGTGTTCGGAGCCCTGATTCTCGGAGGGGCCTTCGCCGCGGTCCTTTAGGGCCCGACGCTCGAAACCACCTCGCCGTCCCGACCTTAAGCCGGGACGGCGACGTGGCTTTTTCGTGAATGCTCAGCGCTGGGTGCCGGAGTAACGCTTGCTGTAGCCGAGGAAGATCCAACGTGCCCAAGCAGCCAATGGCTCATCGAGAATTCAATGGCGCGCATCCATGGCCCGGTGGCACGGCCCACACGATTCATTCCGCCGGCCGATCCGAAAGCGCCCTTGGGAAGTCAATTCTCCATGCCCCGCGCAATTGACCCATCTCGAACCCCGTCGCCCGATCCTGCGGATATAACCGTAGGATGATGTCATAGTCCTCCGGAAGAATGTCGCGTCCGGGTTCCCCGTGGCATTTGAGACAGAGCTCGTGGGCCATGACGATGGGCGCGAAGAAGGAGAGGGTGCGTGCATCGAAGTTGGTCACCATCGGCGGGGGCGGGTTGGTTGGGGTGATGCCAGGACCCCGGAGTGCCTGCCTGAAGGTTTCGAGGATAGCCAACTCCGCAGGGGTGGCGGCGCCGGCAGGATTGCGGGTCTTGTGGGTGACCCGGCGGAGGGTGACCCCATGCTTCGTGGCCATTCCCGCGGTCAACGGGGACGCGGCCATGGAGCAGAATGGCAGGGCGTTGCGGATACCGCCCGCCTGGATGGCGGTCTGAAGGTTGCCGCGCAGCACCTCAAAGGTTTCGCCGGCGATCGCACGGCCCCTGGCCAGAACGTCGGCACGTTCCTCGGCCGACACTTCCGGGAGCGGCGGAGGCGGGGCAGCCGCCGGGGGCTCGGGCGGCTTGGAACAAGCGCCAAACACCAGCGCCAATCCCAGACCGGTTCCCAGCCAAGATGGCATACTCATGGCGGAATGGTCCCGGGGATGCTGGTTGCCAGCAACAACCCTTTGGCGGACTGCGGGGCTGAGCAGCGATCTCGCGGCAACCTCGGGAGGGCAGGCTGGATATACGGCAGCGCGGTCAGATCTCGATCCACTGACCCGGAATGGGAACGGGGTAGCGGCCGGAAGTGTCCGCTTGCACGGGGACGGGCCCATCGAGGGAAAGATCCTCGAGGTTCGGGCAGAACTGGAAGGATGAGGTCATGGCTTCCTGCCAGGAGACGATGCGGCCCATGTGAATGGCGGCGCGGCCCAGGATCATGGTGAGATTTGAGAGGGCGGCCGGGCGGGCCTGATTGAGGGGCAGGTCGTGACGGATCGCGTGGAGCAGATCGTTCCATTGGGCCTGCCAGGCGGTGGTTTCCTCGCGGGGTGCCTCCCATTCGAGATTGCCCCTCTCGATGCGCTGGTCCTTGAAGATCCGGACCGTGGCGGCGTGGATGTTGCCGGAGAACTGGGCGGCCCTGCGCGTGCCATGAATGTAGGTCGCGAATTCGTCGTGGCAGCGCGGGATGTAGCGGACCACGTCAAAGGCGCGCGTGCCGTCAGGAAAGGTCCATTCGGCGGAGAAGGAGTCGAGGTTCTGGCTGCAATCCGTGCTGTTGGCGACGCGGCCTCCGACGCCATGAGCGTTCACGGGCCAGGCGTCCTTGATCCAGCAGATCTCGTCCACTTGATGGATGTCCATTTCGGCGAACAGGCCGCCCGAGACCCATAGAAACTTGGTGAAATTGCGGAGCTGCCACTCGATCTCCGGGATCGCTTCCGGTTTTCGTCCGAGCGGCCCGGACGCCTCCATGCGGTAGGCGCGGATCATCAGGATGTCACCCAGCTCTCCATCGCGGATCCGGCGGATCAGTTCCTGGCGGTTGCGGGAATGGCGGCACATCAGGCCGGCCGCGATCTTGAGGCCCTTCCGATCGGCCTCCTCGCCGGCGCGCAGGATGCGGCGCACGCCGGGTGGATCGGTGGCGAACGATTTCTCCATGAACACATGCACCCCGCGCTGGACCGCGTACTCGAGCTGGGCCGGACGAAACCCGGCATAGCCGGTGAGCAGGGCGATGTCGCCCGAACCGGGACGCAGGCAGTCGATGGCATGTCGGAAGGCATCGAACCCGATGAACCGCCGGTCCGGCGGCACGTCGATCCGGTCGCCATAGGCCCCGGACAACGCGTGGTGGGAACCGGTGAGGCGATTCTCGAAGAGGTCGGCCATGGCGACCAGCCGGACGGGCCCGCCGGAGGCTTCGAGCGCGTTGGCCACGGCACCGCTCCCGCGCCCGCCGCAGCCGATCAGCGCCATTCGGAGGGTGTCGCTGCCCGAGGCATGCACGGCGGGCAGGGGCAGCCCGGACAACGCGGCGCCGGCTGCTGCGGCGGAACCGGAGGCGAGGAAGCGGCGACGGGAGGATTTCGGGACGGGCCGACCCGGGGAGGATGACAGCGGGTGCATGCGGCATGGCAGCACGTCCCGATCCCATTTGACAACGGATCTCCGGGCTCGCGCGAGCGCGCGAGCCAGTGCATCCCGGAGTTGTCGGTAGAGGTGCGAACTCCGCCAAGCGGCGCTTCGGAGGGCCGAGTTCCACGAGGCCGCAACGGTGTGGAGCGTTGGGTTGAGGACTCGCGGAGCTCGTCCCTCCGGTTCGCTGGCTCGGTACCGACAACTTGGGGATGCACCGGCGCGAGCCCGTTCGTGAATTCGCTCTTGAGTTTTGTTTCCCCGGCGAGACTCTTGCCGGCTCTATGTCTTCGGCAGCGACCCAACCGACGCCCGTGGCTCCCCCCCCGGAGCAGGATCGGATGATGCAGGTGATGGCCTGGCTCGAGATCCATCAGGCCCGGCTGATCGCGGCCCTGGTGGTGATCATCCTGGGGGTTTCCGTGCTGCTGGTCTGGCGGAACGTGCGGGCGGACCGGGAGTCGAAGGCCAATGCCGCCCTGCTCGCGCTGCGCGCCCGCCCCGGCGTTTCGGAGACGGCCCCCAGAGCGGCCGATTATCTGAGGGTGGCCGACCAGTATCCCTCCTCGATGGCCGGGCGACGGGCGCAACTGCTGGCGGCGGGGGCGTTTTTCGAGGCGGGTCAGTACTCGGAAGCCCTTTCCGAATTCGAGAAGGCGGGCGAACGCCAACGTTCGGGATCGCTCGCCGCCCAGGCCGCCTACGGTGTCGCTGCCTCGCTCGATGCCCTGGATCGGATCGATGACGCCGTGGCCCGTTATCAGGCGGTCATCGTGGAGTACGCGGGTGACAGCGTGGCCGGACAGGCCCGGCTTGCCCTGGCCCGCATTCACGCGAGCCGGGGGCAACCGGAGATCGCCCTCCGCCTCTACGATGAAGTTCTGCGTGACCGCGACGCCGGCGCCTTCGCCCAGCAGGCCATGCAGCAGCGCGAGTCGTTGATCCGGTCGCATCCCCAACTGGCCGGCAACGGCGCGCCGGTCGATTCGGTGCCCTGACGTGTCGTCACCCACGGCCCGGATTCCCATCGAGGTGGCTGCCGGGCTGATTTTCCGGGAGGGGCGCCTTCTCATCACCCAACGCCCGCCCGGTTCGCACCTTGCCGGGCTTTGGGAGTTTCCGGGTGGCAAGAGGGAACCGGGCGAGCCCTGGGAAGCCTGTCTCCGACGCGAACTCCACGAAGAGTTGGGGATCGAGGCGGGCGTGGACGGGCTGTATCAGGAGATCGAGTTCGAGTATCCGGGGAAGCAGGTGAGACTGCGCTTCTATCGGGCCCGGGTGCTCGAAGGGGAGCCGCAACCGCTGGGATGCGCGGCCCTGCGCTGGATTGGTCCCGATGGCCTCGACGCCCACGCGTTTCCAGCGGCCGACGCACTGCTCCTCGACCGCCTCCGTGCGGACCGCGTGTCCTGGGCGCGATGACAGGCGATCAGCCGTCTTCGGGGATGCGCCCCCAGCGCGTCGGCGTTCCGGGCGAGCGGATGCCGGGAGTCATGATGCCTTCGAAGCTTCGCACAGTACCTCCCACACCGGAGGTGGCTTCGCGGCTTGGCCTGGGCGGGCGGATCACATCGCCCCGCTGGTCAACGGGCGGGAGAGGGTAAGGCCGGGTGCCTGGGCGCGGCGCCGAACCGGCCCCGCCGGAGGCAGGCGTCTGGACCAGTCGGGGTGCGGCGAGCGGGGGAGGGATTGGAGCCGGGTGGGGATGCTGGGGCGGGCCGGCACTGGCCGCGGAGGCTCCGGGTGAAGCGACTGCCGCGGTGGCGTTGGGTGACGTCGGGGGTTCGGCGGACCCGGCAGACCGGGTCGATCCCGATGCGTCTGGGAGCAGGTCGGCCAGGGTTTGCTGCATCACCATCGAAAGCGTTCCCAGAAATCGCGCCGACAGATCGGCTCGCCGGGGCGTGTCTTCAGGGGGAGGGGCCTCCGAAGCTGGCCGGGGCGCCGGAGGGACGGGTGTTGCCAGCGGGACACTTGCAGGAGCCGTTGGGGCAGGCTCGTTGTGGGGTGCCTTGGGGATGGTCCATTCCGCCGCGGCCGACTGGTGGCGCCGCACCCAATCCGCCCCGTTCTCGGTGCGCTCGGTCAGCCCGGCCAGGGCGACCGCCAGAGTCAATCCGGCAGGCACCGCCGGGTGCGGATCGCGGACGCCAAAGTCGCGGATGCAGACGATGCGTTTCCGGAGGGTCCTCACGTCATCGAGGACGCCTGCCAGGGCGGGGACGAGGCGTTTCGGCGCACACTCCTCCAGCAGGCGCAGGAGAGTGAGCCCGTACTCCCGGGAGGCGCCCGGAAAGCACGACCGGAGGACCATGCTGTCGCAGACTTCCTCCCGGACGGCGAGCAGGCGCCGGAGGGCGAGCCAGACGACAGGGTTGAACCAGTGGAGGATCTGGATGGCCGCCAGGACCCAGTTCAGCGCCAGGTCCGCGCGTTTCACGTGAGCGAGTTCATGGAGGAAGAGAAACCGGATCTCGTCCGGGGTGAGCCGGCTGAGGAGACCATTGGGCAGGAGCAGGCGCGGCCGCCAGCATCCCGAGATGGCGGGGGAGGTGATTCCGGAAGTCTCGACGACCGTCACCCGTTCGCGCACCGCCATCACCGCCTTGCTCTGGCGGAGCAGGTCCAGCACCTCCGCATCGAGGATGGGCGAGGTGGCGCGCAAGGCGTGGACGAGCCGACGATGATCCCGCCAGACGAGAAAGGCCAGGATGAGCGCTCCCGGGAACCACAGGGCCAGCGCCCACACGAACCACCCGGGAGTATCGACGAGGGGATCGGGGAGCGCTTCGTGGGAGACCACCAGGGGCGCGGGCAGGCCCAGCACCTGCAATGCCACGCCGGCCACATTCGCCGGGGCGAGGTCCACCAGGTTGAAGAGGCTGAACGAGCTTTCCGGCGCGGCAGGCAGCAGCAGTCTTGCCACCACCACCAGCCACATGGCGTATCGCCAGCGCGGCGGCAGGCTCCTCCCCACGGTCCGCTCCAACCCCCACACCACGACCGCCAGGATGGCGGCATGGGCGGAGTTGCGCAGGAGCCAGCCGAACAGCCAGCCCGCCGCTTCGGCGAGCCCTTGCATGGCCTAGTCCCTGCCGGTCAACACATCCCGCAGCTCCTTCAGATCGGTGGGGGAGAGCCGCTCATGCTGAACGAAGTGGGCGACCATGGGCGCCAGGGCCCCGTCGAACACCCGTTCCAGGAACGACCGGCTGTAGTGGGCCACCGCATCCTCCTCGCTGATTCCCGCCCGGTAAATGTAGGCCCGGCCGTCCTCCTTGTAGGTGAGTGCCCGCTTCTTCACCAGCCGGCCAATCAACGTCCGCGCCGTCTTGGGATGCCAGGGCTCACGGGAATTCAACGCCTCGAGGATCTCGTTGGCCGTGCACGGGCCACGGGACCAGACGATCTTCATGATCTGCCACTCGGTTTCTGAAATGCGCGGAACCTTCTTCATGACGACTGTGGTGTTCCCACCCGACTACGCGGGTAGTCGCTTCAGGGCAAGCCGGAAATTGGGCCGGCGTCGGAAACCGATGCCTTCAGGAGCTGTGGGGAGAGAGGTGCGAGCCTCGCGAAGCGTGGCCCCGGAGGGCCGGGTTCCATGAGGCCCCAGGGGAGGGGTGCCATGGATTGGGGACTCGCGGAGCCCGTCCCTCCGATTCTCTGCCTCCTCACCCACCACCCGGGGTGCACCGCCAGGGAGCCTGTCTGAAACCGCGGGCCCCGCCGGTCACGCCGTCGGCCAGTCCCGCAGGAGCCCGATCAGGTCCGACACCGCCGGGCTGCGCCCCGTCCGCACATAGAATCCACTGGTCCCCACGCCGCACAGCAGGGCCTGGCCGTTGGTCAGGCCGAGGAGTTTCCCGAGCACGAACCCGGAATTGAAATGGTCGCCCGCCCCGGTGGTGATCAGGGGTTTGGCCACAAATGGGCCGTCCACATCGTCCACTCCGGCGCCGCTGGTGGCGAGGGCGTGCCGGGTCGGATGCACGACCACGGTATCCACCGGAACTTCGCGCCGGATGGCCGCCGTCAAGGCCTGAAGATCCGTCCGGCCCTGGTGAAAACCGGACAACCCCAACACCTCCCCCACCTCGAAGGCCTCCTTCTCGTTGAGGCCGAGGATGCAGTCGAAATGCTTCTGGAACCCGACGATCAATTCGAGGGCCCGCTTCCGCTCGCTCAACGGGCGCTTCTCGGGATCCGCCAGGTCGAAAAACATCGAGCGGCGCGGTCCTGTCAGCTTCGGGCAGATCTCCCGCTGCATTGCCTCCCAGATGTCGCTCATGTACGGCAGCATGGTCCAGTTCACGAACCCCACGAGCGACGTGCTTCCCATGTGGTGTTCGACCAGCTCCCGCTTGCCCTGTTCCTCGATGGCCTCCCAGGTCACTTCCGCCAAGGGAAACATCTTGCCAAGCAGCAGTTTTCCATCCTCGAACTCGAGCGCGTCGGTACGTCCCGGATCGGCGATGCTGTGGACCTCGGCCCGCGTCGCCAGTTCCTCGAAGACCGGATGGAGCGTCGGATGACCCAGGGCGCCGAGATAGGTGACGCGGACGCCAAAGGCGGCCAGGGCATTGGCCATGATGGGTCCGTTGCCGCCCAGTTTCGTGCGGGTGGTGACCAGTTCGATGTTGGTGCTGCGACCGGCGGCGGCGCCGATCCGTTCGGCCAGCGCCGAGATGGTGGGTATTCGCGAGTAGTCCTCCGAGTTTCGCCGCTCGTCCACCACCGCGATGATTTCGTCCACGAACCCGTCGAGGCCGAGGAATGCCGTCAGTTCCGGCACCCGGCCGGACGCGGCTTCGAGGGCGTCGGCGCAGGCGCTGCGCAATGCTGTTGTGTTCATGAATTCGCTTCGTTTCCTTGGCCGGGCCACCCCGGCTTCCCTAAACCGCTCCGTTTCCCGGAGGGTCGGATTCCTCCATGCGGATGCCCATGACCTCGAGGACCCGTTCGAGATCGGCGTCGTTGGCGAACCGGATGTCGATCTGCCCGCGCCCCTGGCGGTACCGCAGGTTCACCCGCGTTCCCAGGCGCTGCCGCAACTGGTCCTCCATCGCCGCCACATGCGGATCCCGTCCGCCTCCCGCCCCGGACGACGCGGGTGCCGCGGCGGGTCCGGAGGGCGCGGACTCCGGCTTCGCCGTCCACAGGGCGACGAGTTCCTCCACCTGGCGAACGCTAAGACCGTCGTCGAGCACCCGTCGGGCGGCGCGGGTTTGAGGTTCGCCGGGGGGCAGTGCAAGGATGGCCTTGGCATGGCCGGCGGTAAGGCGGCCTGCCCGCAGCCAGCCCTGAACGTCGCCCGGCAGCTTGAGGAGGCGCAGCGCGTTGGCCACCGACGCACGGCTTCGCCCGACCCGGGTGGCGACGGCCTCCTGGGTGAGGTCGAATCGTTCCATCAATTCCCCGTACCCCTGGGCCTCCTCCATCGGGTTCAACCCCTCCCTTTGGAGGTTCTCCACCAGCATCCATTCGAGTGCCGTGGTGTCGTCCGCCTCCCGCACGATGACGGGCACCTCGGCCATCCCGGCCCGCTGGGCGGCCCGCCAGCGCCGTTCTCCTGCGATCAGTTCGAGGAACTCGCCCTGTTGCCGTACCACTAGAGGCTGAAGGATTCCCTGTTCCCGGATCGAATCCGTCAGTTCCTGCAGGCTCTGCTCCGGAAAATCGCGCCGCGGCTGCAGGGCGGACGGACGGATCCGCCCGACCGGCACCCGCTCCACCCCGCCTTCTCCCGGCACCCTCGAGACCGCGGAGGGGGCGGAGGTCCCGGACGGCCCGATCGGCGGGGGCGCAACACTTGGCGTCGCATCAGGCGCCGAATTGGGCGCCGCATTGGGCGCCGCCGGCGGCCCTGACGCGGCCGGCGCGGACTCCGTCGAGGCCCCGCCGGGCGTTCTGCCGCCCAGCAACGCTGACAACCCACGACCTAGCGCCGGTTTGGACATCGAAGCGCGGACTCTCCCGAACCTTCCCCCCCAAGTCAAACCAGCCGGACTTTCCCCGGATCCCTATCGAACGATTTGGCTTGAGGAGGGATAAGGGCTTCTGGGGCCCAGAGGTTTTGTACGCTTCCGCTGCAGGCTCAGTTCGACGGACTGCTGGCGGGTTGGGAGACACTATCGCGGGGACAACCGGTCCAGGAGAGGAGAGCGATCAACCGATTGCTACAACAATATAAAATAATAGGACTGGCAAATGACTGTTGACCGGGTTGCATCTAATACGCCCGGCAAGATTGGGTTGACGATCTGCGATCAGGGCGTCCATGGCGGCTCGATCGGATTCATGGGGGGTACCGGGCAGGAATGTGGCGTCCACAACATAATGCCCGACTTAATATACTAGAATGCAATACCCGAAGAATTCGGGGACTTCCCTGCCGCCCGCCACATCGCTTCACTTCCCCGAACAACCCCGTCCCGCGATGCATGCCGCCGTTCGCGCCCTGGCCTTAGGTTTTGGCTTTGCCCTGCCCTGCGCTCCTGCCCTTGGGGTTGTCGCGGGCGGCGAATGGACCGAAGGCGACGGGTTCCGCCTCCGGCCCCTCGCCGGCCGGAATGCAGACCCGGCCCGGGTCGGGTTCACCCGACTCTCCGCCGACCGTACCGGAATCCGCTTTGTCCACCGTCTGGACGAGGCAGACGGGGCGGTCCGACGGGTTCTGGAGAACGGCGCCGGGGTGGCGGCGGGGGATTATGATGGCGACGGCAGGCCGGACGTGTTCCTGGCCAGTCTGTCGGGAGGGAGCGCCTTGTATCGAAACCTTGGGGACTGGCGGTTCCGGGAGGTTACGGACGAATCCGGCCTGGGCCTCGCCGGCGAGGCGGTCCGAGGGGCGGTCTTTGCCGACCTCGACGGCGATGGCCACCTCGATCTCCTGGTTGCCACCCTGGCCAATGGGCTCCGTTGCTTCATGAACTGTGGCGACGGGCGCTTTCGCGAGACCACCCGTGAAGCCTTTCCCGCGATCTGGCCCGGGACCACCACCCTGGCCCTGGCCGACGTGGATGGCGACGGCACCCTGGATCTCTACGTCGTTCGCTACCGGGCCGAGGACGTGCGGGACGATCCCAATGTCGAGGCCCGCGTCGTGGGGGGGCGCACGGTCCTGCATCCGAAGTATCGCGACCGGCTCTTCATCGGGCCCCGCGGGCTCCTCGAGTACGGCGAGCCCGACGTGCTGCTGCTGAATGACGGCACCGGGCGGTTTCGGGCCGTTTCGTGGACCGGAGGGGCCTTCCTGGACGAGGCGGGACAACCCCTCGCGGGTCCGCCGCGCGACTGGGGGCTCGCCGCGTCCTTCCGCGACGTCAACGGCGACGGGCTCCCTGACCTCTACGTTTGCAACGACTACTGGACGCCCGACCGGTTCTGGATCAACGCGGGCCAGGGCCGGTTTCGGGCCGCTCCCCTCGATGCGCTGCGCCACACCAGCGAGAATTCGATGGGGGTGGACTTTGCCGACCTCGACGGGGACGGCGAGGTGGATTTCCTCGTTCTCGACATGCTTGCCCGCGACCCGGCGCTGCGTCGTCGTCAGGCCCTCGCCCAAACGCCCCAGGGCCGCCTGCCGGGCACCTTCCTCGACCGTCCCCAGGTGATGCGCAACACCCTTTTCCTGAACCGGGGCAACGGCACGTTTGCGGAGATCGCCGACTTCGCCGGACTCGCCGCCTCCGACTGGTCCTGGCAACCGCTCTTCCTCGATGTGGACCTCGACGGGTTTGATGATGTCATCATCTCGACCGGACATCGGCGGGACATCCAGGATCTGGATGCCACGGCCCGGGTACGATCCCTCCAACGGCCGTGGCCGCCGGGTCTTGACGCGGAGGCCCGGTTGCGCCGGTTCCAGCAGGATCTCCGGGACCACAACCGGCTCTATCCGTCATTGGCCACGCCGATGGTTGCCTTCCGACAGACGGCTCCGCTGCGGTTTGAAGATGTCTCGGCCGACTGGGGATTCCGGATTCCGGGGGTCCATCAGGGATTCGCGGCGGCCGATTTCGACGGGGACGGAGATCTCGACCTGGTCATCAACGCGCTTGACGGTCCGGTGGCCGTGTACCGGAACGAGGCGGCCCTGCCCCGGCTCGCCGTTCGCCTCATTGGCCTGCCGCCCAACACGGAGGGCATCGGCGCCGTCGTCACGCTGCAGGGCGGTGCCGGTCCGGTTCAGTCCCGGGAAGCGGTCAGCGGGGGCCGGTATTTGTCCGGGGGTCAACCGCTGCTGGTCTTCGCCACCGGGCCGAACCCGGGCCCGATGAAGCTGACGGTTCGCTGGCGGGACGGCCGGCATCGGATCCTCGAAGGGGTCCGACCGGACCGCCTGTACGAGATACGGCAGCCGCGGCATCGGCGACGACGCCTGGGCGGTTCCCGCTGCCTCGGACGCCGCCTGGTCCATCCGGATCAGCAGTCCGTGAGCCCAGGGCGGCAGGAGCGCTGATTTTGGAGTTCACGACGGGCCGGAGGTGACTCCGGTCCGTTTTTTTGCCAAAGGAGGCCGCGATGTCCGATGCGCATCTGGTGTTTACCCTCCTCGGTCTGACCCTTGCCGCCTTCGTCTGGGGTCGGCTGCGCTATGACCTCGTGGCCTTGCTGGCCCTGATCGCGGCGGTGCTGGTCGGCGTGGTCGAACCCACCGAGGCCTTCCTCGGCTTCGGCCACCCGGCCGTCATTACCGTGGCCGCCGTTCTCGTTCTCTCCCGCGGTTTTCAGCGGTCCGGCCTGGTGGACTGGATGACCGGCCGGCTTCTCAAGGTTGGCGACGCGATCACCTGGCAGCTTCTCGCCCTGGTGGGGACCGTGGCGGTGATGTCGGCCTTCATGAACAACGTGGGGGCCCTGGCCCTGCTGCTTCCCGTGGCCATGCGTATCGCCCGCGAACATCGGACTCCGCCTTCCCGGCTGCTGATGCCCCTGGCCTTCGGCTCTCTCCTCGGGGGCCTGTCCACCCTGATCGGCACCCCCCCGAACATCATCGTCTCGAACTTCCGTGCCGACCGCGTCGGCGAAAGCTTCGGCCTGTTCTCATTCCTTCCCGTCGGCGGCGGTGTCGCTCTTGCCGGGGTCGCCTTCCTCGTCTTCCTCGGCTGGCGTCTCACCCCGCTCCGCAAGGGACAGGCCTCGCAGGACGAACTGTTCGAGACTGCCGATTACCTCAGTGAACTCCAGGTTGTCGCCGAAGCGAAGGGTGCCGGCTGGACCCTCCGCGAGCTGCAGGACGCCTGCGAGGACGCCGTGCCCGTGGTCGCCGTCATCCGCGGCTCCCGCCGCATTCCCGGGCACGCCTTTCACGGCATCCTCCGTCCGGAGGACGTCCTCCTCGTCGAGGCGGAGCCCGAGGAACTCCGCACGCTCCAGGAGAAGAGCGGATTCCAACTCGCCGGCGGCGGCAAGGTGGCAGAGCAACTCGCCTCCGCGGCCGACCTCAAGATCGTCGAGGCGGTCGTCCGATCCGACGCTCCGATCGTGAATCGCACGGTGGCCCAGCTCCGGCTTCACGAACGGCACGGCCTTCACCTCCTCGCCGTCGCCCGCGACGGCGGGCGGCTCCGGCAGCGACTGAACCAGGTCCGGTTCCATGCCGGTGACGTTCTCCTGCTGCAGGGCGATGACGATGGACTGGCGGAAAGCCTGTCGGCTCTCGGCTGCCTGCCCCTGGCCAGCCGCGACCTGGGACTCGGCAAACCCCGGCGCCTCCTCCTTTCCGTCGCCCTCTTCGCCGCCGCGGTCGTTGCCATGCTCCTTGGCTGGCTGCCGTCGGCCATCGCCCTCACCTTCGCCGCCGTTGCCTTTGTCCTCACCGGCATTCTGCCCCTGCGCGAGGTGTACGATGGCATCGACTGGCCCATCATCGTTCTGCTGGGCGCCCTGATCCCGGTGGGCGAAGCCCTCGAAGCCACAGGTGGAGCACGGATGATCGCCCAGGGTCTGATGTCGGCCAGTGGCGCGTGGCCCCCCTTTGTGGCGCTGATTCTCCTGTTCACCATCACCCAGGCGCTCTCCGACGTCATCAACAACGCCGCGGCGGCCGTCCTCATGGCCCCCATCGCCATGCGTCTCGCCGACGGCTTCTCGGCGTCCCCCGACCCGTTCCTGATGGCCGTCGCGGTGGCGGCCTCATGTTCGTTCCTTACTCCGATCGGGCACCAGTCGAACACGCTGGTCATGGGGCCCGGTGGCTACCGGTTTGGCGACTACTGGCGGGTGGGGCTTCCGCTCACTTTCGTGGTCATGGGGGTGGCGATTCCCCTGATTCTGGTGGTCTGGCCGATGTAGGGCGGCACAGCACATCGAGGGCCCGCAACGTCGCGGCATTCCGGTTTTCGGTGCCCAGCTTGTTGAAGATGTGGCCGAGGTGGACCTTCACCGTCTTTTCCGCCATGCCGAGGATGCCGCCCACCTCCGGGTTGCTCTTCCCCTGCGCCACCCAGAGCAGGACCTCCGCCTCGCGCGGGGTCAGGCCGAACGCCTGTTCCAGCGGCAGCGGGGAACTGAAATCCGGATGAAACCCCCCAGGTTCGCCCGCGGCTTCCGAGCGGGCCGCCTCCCGTTCCAGTCGGGCGCGCACCGCCCGCAGGACCTCGTCCACGGCCGCCGGCTTGACGAGGTAATCGTCCGCTCCCAGTTCCATTCCGAGCCGCTGGTCCTTCCGCTCGCCGCGGGCGGTGAGGAAGATCACCGGGATTCCGGCGGTCCCCTTTTCCCGGCGGAGGGTCCGCAGCACCTCATGGCCGTCCACCTCCGGCATCATCACATCGCACAGGATCACCGACGGCTTCTCCTGTCGCACCCGTTCCAATCCCTCCGCTCCGTCCACCGCGGTGACGGCCCGGTACCCTTCCATCTCCAGGATGGTCCGCAGATTCTCCCGCGTCTGGGCGTCGTCCTCGATGATCAGTATGGTGGTCATAGGGTCCGGTTCACCCGTCTCCCGGCTCGTCCGATCCGGTCCGCCCGGTCGCCTCGAACAGCGGCAACCGCACCGTGAACGTGGTGCCGGCCCCCACCGAACTGGTGAACGCCACGGTTCCACCGTGCCGCTCCACGCACCGTTTCACGATCACCAGGCCGAGCCCCGTTCCCGAGCGGCTCCCGACATTGCTGCCGCGGCGAAAGGATTGGAAGAGCCGAGCCTGGTCGGACTCCGGGATGCCGCATCCCCGGTCCGACACTTCGAACACCGCGTCCCGTCCCTCCCGCCGGATGCCGAATCCCACCGGCACACCGGGCGGGGAATACTTCACGGCGTTCGAGAGCAGGTTGGTGAACACATGACCCAGCAGGGACTCGTCCCCCGTGGCCCCCTCGAGGTCGCCGTCCGCATGGAATTCCCACGTCACGTCACCCCCTGTTGCCGCCCGCACCTCATCCCCCATCCGGCCCTGAAACGCCCGCAGATCGAGCGGCGTACGGGTCAGTTCCACCCGGCCCGCCTCGAAGCGGCCGAGCAGCAGCACCTCGTCCATCATCTCCGCCATGCGACGCACCGCCTTCCGGATCGCCGCGACCTGACCGGCCCGTCGGCCGGGCTCAAGCCGGTCGTGGTACCGTTCCAGGATCTCCGCGGAGGAGAGGATGACTTCGAGCGGCGTGCGGAATTCGTGGGAGACCAGGGAGACAAAGTTGCTTTTCAGCTCGCCCAGTTCGCGCTCGTGGGCCAGGGCCCGACGCAACTGTTCCTCGACGGCCCGCCGCTCGGTCACGTCCAGGCTTGCCGAGAGAATGCTCGGTTCCCCGTCGATCTCGACGAGTTCCGCCGCCAGGAGAAACGTCCGCTCCCGTCCGTCGCGCAGCCGGATGCCCACCTCACGGCCCCGCACATGACCGTCCTCCCCCACGTCGCGAAACACCGCCTCCCGGTCGGCCGGATTCACCCAGATGCCCAGGTCCACCGTGGAACGTCCCAGCACTTCGTCCCGGGCGAACCCCGTCACCGACAGGAACGCTTCGTTCACCTCGAACAGCGCTCCGTCGCGCAGGCGCGCCAGCGTCATGACCGCGGGGCTGCTCGAAAAGGCGCTCAGGAACCGTTGCTGGGAGGCGCGCAGGGCCTCGCGTCCTTCCCGCAGATCGGCCTCCACCCGGGCCCGCTCCGCCACCTCCCGGCGCAGGCTGGCGTTGGTGCCTTCCAGTTCCGCCGTGCGCGCCGCGATCCGCGCCTCCAGTTCCGATGCCTCGCGTCGTCGCTGCCGCAGGCGCCACAGGAGCAGGGCCACCCACCCCGCGAGCCCCGTCGCGACGGCTCCGGGTGCCATGGTCCAGCCCAACTCCACCCACTCCTGGCGCGGGCCCAAGGGTGCCCGCAGTCCCCCATCCTCAGCGCCCGCCGCCCCGTGGGCGGCACGCACCGCCAGAATTCCGATCCCGCACGCCAGGGAACCGGCCAACCTCGGCAGCCGCCACCATCCGCGCTGTCTTCGACCGGTCACGACGCGGAACCTATCCGAGTCCCGTCAGCCCGCTCCAGCCCGGCCTTCCGCCCCGCCCGCGGTGCGGAGGGCGTCTTCCACAAGGCCCCCCCGTGGAGTGGAAGGTCCGATGGGTTGCGTCATCACGCCAAAACGCTCGCTCAGGATTCCCGTTGAGTCAGGATGCAGGCCATGCAGATCGACGTCGGGATCGTGACGATTTCAGATCGGGCCTCGCGTGGGGATTACGAGGATCTGGGGGGACCGGCGTTGCGGGAAGCGGCGGGGGGATACGGGTGGCGGGTGCTGGCGGAGGACCTGGTGCCGGACGAACGGCGGGAGATTCAGCGGGCGATCCGGGCGCAGATCGAGAAGGGATGTTCGCTGGTCCTGACGACGGGCGGGACGGGAATCGCCGTGCGGGATGTGACGCCCGAGGCGGTGCGGGAGATGGCCCGGTGCGAATTGCCCGGGTTCGGGGAGGCGATGCGGATGGAATCGCTGAAGCTCACCCCGAATGCGATCCTGTCGCGGGGATTGGCGGCGGTTGTGGAGCGGAGCCTGGTGGTCTGTCTGCCGGGGAAGCCGCGGGGGGCGGTGGAATGCCTGGGATTCGTGGCGGGAGCCATTCCGCACGGGGTCAAGGTGGTGCGGGAGGTGCCGACCTCGTGCTGATCGCCCGCCCTTACTGCATGGGTACGGCCGAGCGCCCGCTCTGAGAACGCGGGATCAGAGGAGGTTGGCGGCGAGTTCGGCGAGCTCGGAGCGTTCGCCCTTCTCGAGGTGGACATGGGCGGCGAGGGCCTGGTCGCGGAAACGGTCGATGAGGAAGACGAAGCCGTTGGAACTGGAGTCCACGTAGGGGTTGTCGATCTGCCAGGGATCGCCGGTGAAGACGATCTTGGTGCCCTGGCCGACGCGGGTGAGGATGGTTTTGACTTCGATGGGGGTGAGGTTCTGGGCCTCGTCGATGACGATGAACTGATGGGGGATGCTGCGACCCCGGATATAGCTGAGGGCCTCGACGACGATGCTGCCATTGCGCATGAGGTCGGCGCTGCGGCGGTTTTCCTGGCCCATGTTGAGGTCGCCGAGCAGTTCGAGGGCGTCGTGGATGGGCTGCATCCAGGGGGCCAGCTTTTCCTCGAGGGTGCCCGGGAGGAATCCGATTTCGCGTCCCATGGACACGGTGGGGCGGGCGACGAGGACGCGGCGGAACTCACGGTCCACGACGGAGCGGCGGAGTCCGGCGGCCAGGGCGAGGAGGGTTTTGCCGGTGCCCGCCTTGCCCATGAGGGTGACCAGCTTGATGCGGTCGTCGAGGAGGGCATCGAAGGCGAAATGCTGCTCGCGATTCCGGGGGCGGATGCCCCAGACGCCCTCGCGGGCATCGACGATGGGGACGAGGAGGCGGCCCTGGGGATCGACCTTGCAGAGGAGGCTGCGTTTGGGGTGGGTCTGGTCGATGAGCGTGCAGTATTCGTTGGGGGAGTAACGGTGATCGGTGGGAAGCGGGAGCTGGTCGTTGGCCTTGAACTCCGCGAGGGCCTCCGGGGTGACGGCGTGTTCGATGAGGCCGCTGTAGAGCTCGGAAAGCTGGACGCGGTCCGTCTCGTAGTCCTCCGCCGGGAGCCCGAGGGCATCGGCCTTGAGGCGGAGGTTGATGTCCTTGGTGACGACGACCAGGGGAAGGCTGGGATCGAGTTCCCGGGCGCCGAGGGCGCGGGCGAGGATGCGGTTGTCCGTGCTGCGGGAAGGGGTGCCGTTGGTGGAGGCGGAGGGGCGATGGGGCGGGGAGGACGGGGCGCCCTGGGGATCGAAGATGATGCGCAGGGTGCCGCCGCCGGGCAGCTGGATGCCCTCGCCGAGATGGCCCTTGGCACGCCAGCCATCGAGGAGGCGGGAGACGGTGCGGGCGTTGCGTCCGAGTTCGGAGGATTCGCGCTTGAAGCGGTCGATTTCCTCGATGACTTCGATGGGGATCAGGACGTTGTTGTCCTGGAAGCTGACGAGGGAATTGGGATCGTGAAGGAGGACGTTGGTGTCGAGGAGGAAGTTTTTTTTCACGCGGAGGAGGATTGCCTCAGGGAGCGCATGCGACCGTACCAGTCGCGGAGATGGGCCATGGCTGCCGGCAGTTCGTAGTGACCGGTGAAGAGAAAGTTGGCGAGGATGCCGAAGAGGCAGAAGTCCGCGAAGACGGGGCGGGAGGCGAGGAGGAAGGGGCGTGCGGCGAGCATCTTCTCGGCCGGGTTGAGGAGGACTTCCAGACGGGCGAGGAGTTGGGGGTGCTGACCCCGCCACTCCTCGAGGCAGCCGCGCCCGAAGCGGCGTTCCTTGTGGCGTACGAACCCGCAATGATCGGCCTTGGGGACGAACTCGCGCCAGTAGATGTCGTTGAGCTTGAAGCCCACCGCCTCGACGTCGTTCTCGAAGTAACGCCAGAGGATGTCCTGCACGCCCTCGCACTCGCGGGGGAACAGATCCAGGGCGAAGCGGTTGTCGAGGTACTTGGCGATGACCTGGGAGTCGGGGCCGGTTTCGAAGACCACCTGGCGGCCGTGCTTCAGGACCGGCACCTCATAGTACCGGGCGCGGGTTAGCTGCCACAGACGTTTGCGGTCGCCAGCGGACACCTCGACGGTCTTGAAGGGAATCCGGCCGAATTCGAGGATCCTGCGCTGGATGAGGCAGTAGGGGCTCCAAGCCAGTTGGTAGAGAGAGATCATGGAAGGCGTTCAGAACAGGCGCGGCGACCAATCGGAGGAGTAGCCCTGGAAAAGGCGCGCATCGCGTTCCATGACGGCGAAAGACGGGGGGCAGCGTAGGAATTGGGGGAGGGGCGACTCAAGAGAAAAGCCCATTGAGGGATCGGCGCCCGTGCATCCCGGAGTTGTGGGTGGAGGTACGAACTACGCCAAGCGGCGCTTCGGAGGGCCGAGTTCCACGAGGCTGCAACGGAGTGGAGCGTTGTGTTGAGGACTCGCAGAGCTCGCCCTTCCGATTCGCTGGCTCCTCACCCACAACTCCGGGATGCACCTGATCGGCGCCGGAATCCTCGGCGAACCTTTCGCCAATGGCCGCACGGAAATTCTTGTGGGTTTCGGGCAGGAGCAAGGCGTCAACAACTGTGAGCCTGACTATATAGCCAGTGGCGTCAACAAATAGGGGTCTGACTTATTGCCGTAGTCTCGTTGCCGTAGGGTCAACATTAGTGAGCCTGACCTATTGTTGTAAGGGATGGGATTTGGCCGGCTTGTATCGTCGCTCCTGGGTCACAGCCCGCTGTCGGGTATGCTCGATCCTCCTCCTCCGCGCCTCGGCATCCGGCCATTTCTTCGAAACCGGGCCCCTTCGAATTTTCAGAGAGGCTCCGAGGGCTCGAAAGCGTGGATTGTCGGCGGCGGGTTGGGCAGACTTCCGGCGTGGCGCATCATCCGACCGCCGTGATTGATTCCCGGGCCCGCATCGATCCGACGGCTGAGGTGGGCCCGCACACGGTCATCGACGGCCATGTCGAGCTGGGGCCGGGATGCCGGGTGGGTCCGCTGGTGCATCTGACGGGATGGACCCGGATCGGGGCCGGGAACTCCTTCGGAGCGGGGTGCGTCATTGGCGGTCCGCCGCAGGATCTGCGCTATGGAGGTGAGCCGACGCGGCTGGAGATCGGGGAGGGCAATACCTTTCGGGAACATGTCACGGTGCATTGCGCCAACCGGGCGGACGAGCCGACGCGGATCGGGTCCGGCGGCTTCTTCATGGCGCACTGCCACGTCGGGCACAACGCCCAGATCGGGGACCGGGTGATCATCGCGAACGGGGCGCAACTGGGCGGGCATGTGGTGATCGAGGACATGGCGTTCATCTCGGCAAACTGCCTGATCCACCAGTTTGTGCGGGTGGGGACGCTGGCGCTGATGCAGGGGGACTCCGGCATCAGCAAGGACCTGGCGCCGTTCTGCATCGCGCGGGACCACAACCGGGTATGCGGCTTGAATGTGATCGGGCTGCGACGGGCGGGATTGCCGGCGGCGGTCCGATTGGAACTGCGCCGGATCTACCACGCGCTGTTCCGCACCGGGCTGGGATTCCGGGCGGCGTTGGCGGCGGCGGAACCGCTGGCGGAGAGCGAATGGGGGTTGCGGTTGGTGACCTTTGCCAAGGGGAGCCGGCGCGGCCTGGTGACGGAGCGCCGGCATGCGGCGCAGGGCCGGCCCGCGCCGGGGGAAGAGTCTGGGGACGAGCGGGAGGAGGATTGACCGGGAAAGGCTGGCCCGGGTCGGGGCGGCGCCTTATGTTCGGTCGTTGTTGAACCCTGTTGATCCGAGGTTGCCATGAACGCTCGATTTGCCGCGGTCCTGTTGGGAATGGCGTTGCCGACATCGTTGGTCTTGGCGAATGCCGCCGAACCGTCCCCGGCCGCCCCCCCAGGGGCGCCGGGGACGGTTGGGGCTACCGAAGGACGGGAGGTGGCGCCCGCCCTGCCGGCATTCCGGCAATCGACGGGCGCCGCGGAATCGATTCCGGCGGCGCTGCCCGTGCGGGTGCTGCCGCCTCTGGCCACGCCCGGAATGCCGCTCAACGAGGCGGGGGTGGCCGGGGTGGTCGGGACGGGGGCGGAGGTGCAGTGGCTCAGCGAGCCGGTGGAATTGCGGGTGCCGACGGCAGCCGAGGTTCGGACGAACCGGGTGTCGCGGACCCGCGGCGCGCTTCCCGAGGCGGGCCGGACGGAGCGGAGGGGGGTGGGTGGCTTCCTGGCGGGTCTGGCGGGCCTGTTCAACCCGCTGGCGCCTGTGGAACGTGGGGTGGCGGTTCCACCGGCGCACGCCTATGACGGTCAGTTGCAGCCGGCTCCGCTGCCGCGGGGATTCCGGGATGAGCGTTACCACGAGCCGCGGGTGGAGGTGCTGCTGGTGGACTTCGAGCCGGTGAGCCGGCCCGGGGGCAGGCAAGGGAGCGTCGAGGGCTCCGGCGTCAGGGGGCGATGACGAGATCAATCTCGTGCGGGTCATCCGTGCCGAGTTCAAGAAGGCGGGCGTTGGAATAAAGTTCGAAGCGGCTGGGTCCTGGGGGGTCCCCGGCGGCGACCCGCAGCCGGTTGAGTTCCTCGATGGAGAGCACGTCGAGCGCGACGGGATCGGTGCTGAACCGGAGCTGGTTGAGGGCGCCGGCCCGGTGGAGGAGGCTGCGGTGACGCCCCTCATACTGACCGACCAGGGCATCGACGATATTGAGGGCGACGCGGTCGGCGAGCTGGGGTTGCCCGTAGATCTCCGGGACCGCGGAGGCAAGGAGCGAAGCATGAGCCTCGAAACGGACGAAATTGTCGGTGGCGGCACTGGCGACGGTATAGAGGATGCCACTGACGCCGGCGGTGTTGTGATTGAGAAGGGGGGCGATGTTGATGTGCCGGGTGAGGCGCCGGGTGACCAGGCGCGAAAGGTGGGAATGACGTCCGGCGACCGGGCCGGACTCCCGTGGCGTTCCGGGCCGCGTCCGTTCGAATTCGAGATCCCCGAAAACGGGCCGGCCGAGGAGCGGGTTGGCGTAGAAGACGTCCGGGTCGAAGCCGGCATCGACGGCCCCGGCAATCTGAACGCCGAGGGCGGTCGCCAGCGTCTCGAAGCCGGCCCGGCGCAGGTCTTCGAGACGGCGGTCCCACAGGACGATCCGGGAGGCGGGATGACCGGCCTCGATGAGGCCCCGGATGACCGCTTCGGCGACTGCTGGACGCGACCCGCTGAAGGGTCCGGGCGGAGCGTGGACCTTGATGCCGACGATGTCGTCCGGGGCGATGAGGGAACGCCAGGCGGCGGAGGCGGAAGCTTCGCCGGTGAGGGTGGTCACCCCGCGTCTTACCATCTCTGTCACCACCGATCCCGCGGGAGCGAAGGCTTGGGTGGCGTTGGGGTCCCGGACCACCACGACGCGGGATTGCCCGGGCTTCACGCCGCCGAACACTCCGGGATCGGCGAACGACAGACCGTCAGCACCCCGACAAAACGACTGACAAATCGAGAGAAGGATGAGTATGACTCGCGTCATGACGCGACAAGCATGGGCCCGGACGCCGGCCTTGTCCGGGCGAGGATGCTAGCCGCAAACCGAATGTTGACGACAAGAATCCCAATTCGGCGCGGTGCCGCGATGGTGGCGGTGGGCCTGGCGCTGGTGCTGACGGCGTGCACGCCGCCGGGGCCCCGCGCCTTGCTGGATGGGGAGCGGCTTCTGCAGAAGGGGCGTCCGCGGGACGCGGTGCGCCGGCTGCAGACCGCTGTGGAGTTCCTGCCGGGGAACGCGCAGGCCTGGAATCATCTTGGATTGGCCCAGCACGCCGCCCGCCAGCCGGGGGAGGCATTGCGGGCCTATCAGCACGCCATCCGCCTCGACGCCCGCCTTGGGGCCGCCCATTTCAATCTGGGGCATCTCTGGTTGGAACAGGGACGCCCGGATGAGGCGGCGGAGTCCTTCCGCTCGTATATCGCGATCGAACCCGAGTCGGCGGAGGGATGGCGGGCGCATGGGCAGGCATTGCTGCGGGTCCGAGAGTGGGGCCAGGCGGAACGAAGTTTCGGCACGGCGCTGCGGTTGCGCGCCGGGGACGTCGAGGCGTTGAACGGGCTGGGAATCGCCCTGCAGCAGCAGCGGCGGGCCCGGGAGGCCTGGCAGTGTTTCAGCGAGGCGGCGCAGCGGGAGCCGGGATTCGCTCCCGCGTGGTTGAACCTGGCCGTGGCGGCCCAGCAGTTGGGCGCCCGACCTCAGGCCGTCGAGGCCTACCGGCGTTACACCGCGCTGCGACCGGAGGCCGCCCGTTCCCTGGGAATCGCCGCCATCCTTCGCCACCTTGAGACGCCGCCCGCAGTGCCGGACGTCCCTGGGGCCGCCGCACTTCCCGTGGCCGGGGCAACGCCCCTTACAGGGACGGCCGGCCCTTCCTCGACCCCCGCGGTGCCGGAGGAACCGACCCAGGAACCTACCGCTGCGCCCGTTCAACTGGCCGCGACCAGGGCTGGGACCAGCCTACCACCGGAGTCCTCGCAACATGGCGGGACGATTGATGCCCCTCCCCCCGTTCGGCTGGAACCGCCGCCGCCCACGGCGCCTTCCCCTTCCATTCCCTCTGAGCTGCCGCCGTCAGCCCCGACCCGCGCCGTTGACGCCAGGGCGTCCGCAGGCATCGATTCCCGCTCCACGGCGCCCGGGCCGCGGGTGGATCCGGATCCCGTGGAACCGGATCCTGCCCCTGCCCCTGCGACTGCCGCGGTCGAGGTGCCCGAGGTGAACGTGGTGGAGGAGCCGTTGCCGCCGCCCGCTGTTCCCGACCGGCTTGTGGCGGCCGTGGAGCCGCCACCCGTTGCCGTGACGGAAGCGGTGGAAGATCGGATGTCCGAGCCGCCCCTGCGCGTGCTGCCGCAGGTGGGGTTGCGTCTTCCGCCCGAGCCGACGCCGCCCCCGACACCGGTCCCGCCGGTGACTCTGGCCGTGGAAGGGCCCGCGCCGGAACCCCTGCAGGTGGTGGAGGTGCCGGTGCCCGCTGGGTTTGCGCGGGAGACGCGGGACGAAGCCTGGGCCCCTGTGCTGCCGGGGGTGTCTTCGGAGGGGACGGCGACTGGCGACGAGGCAACGCGGGAGGTTGGAATCGCCCGACCGGATGCCGACGCAGCCGAACGGCGGCGGTTCTGGAGTCGGGCCAATCCGATGCAGTGGTTCGCTTCCGATGGGCGAAGCGTGGAACCTGGGCCGTCCGCAGGTGAGGACAGGGAGGCGAGCGAGGCGGGACGGTGGCGTTGGGTGAATCCGACGACGTGGTTCCGTTCCGAGGACGGCGCGGAACGGGCATCGGACAGGGAGGTGGCTGCAACCCAGGCGGAAGTGGATCGATCGGCACCCGTTGTCGACGGGATGGGCATCCCCTTGCTGACCGAGCCGAGCATCCGGGTGGTGCGCGTGCCCTCGTCGCCGGGCCCGGCCGACGTTATGCCGGGTCGGTTGGAGGGGGTGGAGCCGATGCCCGGGGCCGTGCGGGAGATACCGAGGTACGTGTACCAGCGTCCGAACCGGCCCGCGACGGGTGACCGGGCAGCGGCTCGGCCGGTCATGCTGCTTGGCATTCAGGAGCACCGCCGAGGACGGATGGAGTCGGCCGTGACGCACTACACGGAAGTGATCCGGCTGGATCCGGCGGCGTACGAGGCCTACCGCAATCTGGCGACGGTTCATCTCCAGACGGGGGACTGGTCGCGATCGCTGGATGCCAGCGAGTGGGCCTTGTCGTTGGACCCGGATTCCCTGTCGGCACGACTGACCTTTGCGCTGGCCCTCGAGCGCGCCGGGTACCCCACCGACGCGGCGATCGAGGCGGAACGGATCGTGACCACGGATCCCGACCATGTGGCGGCGCATCTGCTTTTGGGGAACCTGTATGCGCAGCGGTTGGGGAATGGCGGAAGGGCGCGGGCGCATTACCTGAGAGTCATCGAGCTGGATCCGGAGCACTCGCAGAGCCTGGCCATCCGGCGGTGGCTGGCGGGGCGACGGTAGGGAGTCCGGGGGAGAACCGGAGGGACGAGCTCCGCGAGTCCACGACCCAACGCTCCACACCGTTGCGGCCTCGTGGAACCCGGCCCTCCGGGGAGATGCGTTGCGGAGTTCGCACCTCCCGCCTGCTGCATGGATACGGCCAAGGTGGCGCTCGAAACGGTGTGCGTGCGGGTTCGAGGACGAGTACGAGTACCGCCCTTCGGGCTGAGTACGAGTCCCCACGAGGCATGGCCTGGGCGAGTCCCAGAAATCTGGGCTGCGCCCGGGGCGACTGCGACCGTCATTTTGCACGTGCCTTCGCGGGCGCGGGGGATATGGTGGGCGCATGCTCATCTGGATTGTCGGCGTACTGCTCCTGGCCCTGGCAGGTGTCATTGGCTACTTCCTGGGTGCGATTCGATCCGCGATATGCCTGGCGGGGCTGGTGGTCAGCGCGGCGCTGGCGAAGACCGTGGGGGCGTGGTGTGCCGGGTTGATTCCGTTGATCGGCTTCACCAATCCGGTCTGGCAGTTCTACCTGCCGCCGCTGGTGGGGTTTCTGCTTTTGTCGCTGGTGTTTCTGGGGGTGGCGCTGGGGGTGGATTACTGGGTTCAGAAGCGGTATCGGAACAGCACGGACGAATACTCCTATGCCCGGTGGCTGCGTTTGAACCGGCGCATGGGGACGGCGGTGGGGGCGGGCGTGGGCACCGTCTGGCTGGTCCTGCTGGGGATGGTGGCCTATGTGCCCGGCTACCTGTCCACGCAGCTGGCCAACGAGGATGAGGGGACGATGTCCCTTCGGTTTGCGAACCAATTTGCCCGGGGGATGGAGCAGTCGGGCCTGAGCCGGATCGTCGAGCGGTTTCAACCTGCGGACGAGGCGCACTATCTCGCGTCGGACATTCTGGGGATGGTTTACCACAATCCATCGGTGCACAGCCGGCTGGCCAGCTATCCGCCCTTCCTGGGCATGGCGGAGCGGCAGGAAGTGGCGGACCTGGGCCGGGATCCCGAGATCCAGACACTGCTCCAGTCGCGGGCGGGGCTGATGGAGATCCTGGAGCATCCCCGGATTCGGGCGGTGGCGGACAACCATGAGATCGTGAACGAGTTGCTGGAGTTGGATTTGCGGGATCTGGAGGCCTACCTGCGGACGGGGGTTTCGGACCGGTTCAAGGACGAGCGCATTCTGGGACGCTGGCGCTTGAACGTGCGCCGCAGCATTGCGGAGATGCGCAATGTCGGGTCGGAGCGGCTGCCCGCGGTGGAGTTCAACCTGCTTCGACGGGCGTTGAACGTTTACTTGGACGAGATGGTGCTGGGCTTCACCACGGATCATCGGGCGCTCCTGAAGGTCAAGGCCAAGGACGAGCACAAACTCCTGGAAGTGGTTGGCCGGGCGGGATCGGCGAGTGCTCCCACGTCAGCGACTCCGGTGGATGGAGAGTATGCCCCGTCGGCTCCTGGGTCGGGTTCCGGAATGACGGCACGATCTTTGGCGGCGCGGGCCTTGCCGCAGGCTCAGCCGACGGAGAGCACCGCGGATCTCTATCGGGATCGCTACGGTCTGGGCGGTGGCGGTGGCGGTGGCGGCGGTGGGGTGCAGCAGCGCGGCGTGCCGTTGGCGACCACGACTCCGCGGATGGCTCCAGGACGTCCTCCTTCGCGGCCCAGTTCGTCCTCCATCCTGGCGCCGATGATGACCACGGGGGATGGCGAGTGGTCCCGGGCCGGGGACGACTATCGAATTCGCATTTCCCAAGGGGGCAACTCGTTGGATCTGCAGGCGACCATCCGGGATCGCCAGATGATGACCTCGGTGGACGGTCGCATCCTGGTCTTCGACCGCCTGTAAGGGGAAGGAGGGGAAGGTCGGCGTGACGCCCGATCGGTCGGGTTCACTGAACCTGACGATCGGGTGCCGTCGTTCATGCCCGGTTGACTGGATGGGCCTACGCGGTTCAGGAGGGCTTTGAATCGGGCGGTTCCGAGAGAGGCTTGGGCTCGGGCGGCTGGGGGGAGAAGGGATCGAGGAGGTGCAGCGTTTCGAAGCCCTCGATGTCCACGATCTCCCAGTCCACGAAGTAGCGACCCTCTCGCTGGGAGATGCGACGCATGAGCTGGGAACGGGCATGGGCGCGGGTGTCGGCCGGGGGGGTGTCGAGGGCCTTGGTGGCGTCCCCCTGACGGATGGCCCAGGGATCGGGCGAACGGTCGAGGGCGTGGCCGAGGGAACGGGTGACGGAGGCGTGGTGGAATTCGAGGTCCTGGGAGCGGAGCCAGGGATCGTCCCAGGACACGCCCTCCCGTTCCACGAACTGGGAGAGGAGCCATTGCTTGGTGATCCAGTCCACCCGGCCGATCAGGCGTTGGGGGTCCTTGGAGAGGGCATCCAGGGTTTCGGCCCAGAGGGCAAGGATGGCATCGGTTTCGGCATCGCGACCGCGGAATTCGGCCGACGCGGCGGCCTGATAACGGGCGAGGATCTCGATGGCATCGGCGGACCCGCCTTCGGCCAGCGTGACCTCCCAGGGGCCGTCGGTCTGGTGGGACAGGATGCGGAAAGTCTGGACCGAGTCGGCGAGGGAGAGATGGGGCAGGTGGTCGATTTCGAGGAGATCGAGGACGAGCGCCGTGGTGCCGATTTTGAGGGCGAGGGTGCAGGGGAGGACGCTGGTGTCGCCGTGGAGGAGGTGGAGGCGGCGGAAGCGGCGGGGATCGGCGAGGGGTTCGTCGCGGGTATTGATGATGGCGCGGTTGAACTGGACCCACTCGAACAGCTCGTTGTTGATGTAGTCGGCGCGCTGACTGATCTGGAAATGAGGATTGGCGCCGGGCCGGCGGTGATCGCCGCGGTTCTCGGCGCCGAGGGAGGAGCCGACCCGGCCGGCGCCCGAATAGAGGACGCGAAGGGTGAGGAAGGCGAGGACGGAGAGGACGTTGCGCTCGGTGAGGGGGGCGCTGCGGCGGACGAGATAGTTTTCGTGGCAGCCGAAGGTGGCCCCCGAGTAGTGGTCGATGTTGTTGCGGATGAAGCCGGCCCGTGCGGTGAGGCCGAGGGAGGAGAGGGCTTCGTCGAGGAGGAGATCGCCGGCGCGGTCGTAGAGGATGAGGTCCCGGAGCTGGAGACACTCGGGGGTGCAGTATTCGAGGTGCCCCATGTCCACGTAGGCGCGTCCGCCGTTGAACAGGAATCCGCCGTTGCCGGGCGGTTCATCCCAGTCGCGCTGGAAGACATCGGGCAGTCCGTAACGCTGACGTTCGAACAGCCAGCCGCGGACGAGTCCGACGGTTGCCGCCGGGCCGGCGGGGTCGTCGGAGAGGCAGCCGTATTCGGTTTCGAGACCGACGACGCGGGTCATGCGGGGGGGGGCACGAGTTGGGCCGGGTCCAGGGGCTGGTAGCGGGCTTCGCCGGGCGCGGTGCGGCGGAGCAGGGCGGCTTCGACCTGACGGCCGGCGGGGAGGGTCCACGCGGTTCGGGGACGGTCGAGGTCGGCCGGGAACGGTTCGGAGGCGGTCAGGCGATGCCAGGCCTCGAGGAGCCAGAGGGACGCATCGGGCAGGGATGTGGACGAATCGATGCGCGGGGCAAGCCAGTCCCCGGCTGCGGCGGTTCCGGAGGGGCTGTCGGCTGCGATCGCCACGCCGCCGGGCCGGAGTTCGAAGGAACCGTCGAAATCGAGCCGGACGAGGAGATCGTTGGTTGGGCGCTGGCCCACTTCGGCGAGGAGGAGTCGGACGAGGAAGGGCGGGCTGAAGAGCTGTTCGAAGGCGGTTTTGAGCTGGGGTCCGAGGCCGAAGCTGACCAGGCGCCGGAGGGAGACATCCGCCGAGGCGCGGGTGAAGGCTTCCAGGTGGGCGGCATCGATCAACGTCTGGCGGACCCGTTCGAGGTCGGTGGGATGCCCGAGACCGGCGAGGGCGTGGCGGTCGAAGATTTCGAAGACCTTGGAATGTCCGGTGCCGACGCCGAGGAGCAGGATCCCGTCGTCGAGGCTGGCGGCGAAGACGGGCGAACCGCCCCGGAGCTGGGTTTCCACGTATTCGCGGCGGTTCCCGATCGCCTCGATCCACCTGTAGGGTTCTTCAGTCATGGTCCGGGATCGGGTGGGACGTCAACCGAGGGCGTCACGTTGTTCCGCATCGTCCACCGTCGAGATGCCGTCCGGACCGAGGATGCGGAGGGTGGCGAAGCGGGAGGCATCGGGCTGGATGCCGCCGGTGGCGGTATCGAATTCCGCGGCGACGGTGAGGACGCGGAGGGCGAGCTGGACGGCTTCACGGCGCGGGAGGCGGGAGGGCGTGGGGGACCCGAACCGTTCCTGAAAACTGAGGAGACTGCGGATGGTGATGGCACCCGAGCCGGAGGCGGCGAAGGCGGCGGCCTGGAACTGCGCTCCGAGGGGATCATAGAAATAGATCTGGGGCCGGGGTGGTGAAGAGGTGGTGTCGAGGCCGGCGAAGAGGGGGGCGACGACACCGACCCCCTGAAGGGTGAGGGGGAGGTTATCGCGGAGGGCGCGGGAGAGGGCGCGGAGCCGGGCGGGAAGGCTGAGGGACTGCAACTGGCTGCGCCGGTAGTATTCGAACGACGTCTTGAGGGTACGCGCGATCTCGAAGGCGGTGGCCGGAACGCCGGCGATGGCGAGGAGGGATGAGGCGTCCAGTTCGAGGATTTTGTCCACCTGCTCGGTGACGATGAGGTGGCCGGCGGTGGCGCGCCGGTCGCCGGCCATCAGGACGCCCCCGGCGAAATGGAAGGCGAAGACCGTGGTGGCCTGGATCTGGGTGGGGGGCAGCGAGGCCGAGGCGTCCGGCGCGGGGTTCTGGAGGTGGTGACGGGCCAGGAGGGCGAAGAAATCGCCCGCCAGCGGAGGGGGTAGGGAGTCTCCCACAGAGTTTAGCAGGGGTGGGCGAGGTTACTCGCCGGTGCGCTGGCGGTAGCGGCGCGCCTGATCGGGATCGACGCGGCGCATGCGTTTGAGGAGTTCCTCGGTATTGGGCTTCTCGATGTCGGGGGCTTTCGGTCCTTCACCGCCTCCGCCGGACGGGCGCGGGATGGGAGGGCGAGTCTTTTGAGTCTGCTCGGGCATAAGCGGGGAGAGATTGGCGGTTAGTTTCCGTCGGAAGGGGCAAAGCGCAAGTCGTCCGGTGTCGCGGCGGCGTGCAGGGCGGCAAGGAGGGATTCGAGACGTTCCGGGGTGAAGAGATCGGTCAGGTCGATGCGCAGGGGGCCACGCCGGGTCTGGAGGGTGACATGGTCCCACTGGGCGGAGAGGACGAAGGGGGCGAAGCGGGCGATGCACAGGCCGCGCACGGCGGCGCGGGTGTTGTCGGGGGGGGAATGGATGGCCCGTTCGACATCGGCGGGCGGGGGGACACGTCGCATGGCGCCGGAGTCCTCGAGGGCGAAGTAGAGGCCCTCGGCGGTGTCGAGGCGGTGGTACTCGAGGTCAAGGCTGAGCAGCCAGGGATCGTCGTCACGGATCTGCTGGGCCGCCTGGAATTCGCGGATGAGGGCATGTTTGGCAACCCAGTCGAGGCGGTCCCGGCATCGGGCGGGGTCGGATTCGAGGTCATCGAGGACCCCGGCCCAGGCGGTCACCAGGGCGGCACGGTCGGGGTCGGACAGGTCACAGGTTTGGCGGACGGCATCGAGGTAGTCGCGCTGGACGGAGATGGCGGTGGCGGGGGAGCGGTCGGTGCAGCGGATTTCCCAGCGCCAGTGCGGGTCGGCGGAGATGGTGCGGAGGGCGGCGAGGGGATCGGCGAGGGCTGGCCAGGGGTGGGCGGGTTCGCGGACGATCGCCTCGAGGGTGAGGGCGGTGGTGCCGACCTTCAGCCAGGTGGCGAAGGGGGACATGTTGGCGTCGCCGAGGATGACGTGGAAGCGGCGCCAGTAGCGTGGGTCGGCGTGGGGTTCGTCGCGGGTATTGACGATGGGGCGCCGCTGCATGGTGTCCACGCTTTGCAGTTCGCTGAAGAAGTCGCTGCGCTGGGAGATCTGGAATCCGTGCCCGACCAGGCGGTCCTCCTCCTCGAAGGCAAACTTGCCGGCTCCGGCGAAGATCTGGCGGGTGACCAGGAAGGCCTGGATGGCGGTCGCGAGAATGTTCCAGTCGAGGGCGCGGGGGATGAGGTAGTTTTCGTGGCAACCGTAGCTGTGGCCGGCGAAGTCGGTGTTGTTCTTGTAGAGGCGGACGGTTTCGCCGCGCTGGCGGGAGAGGGCGGCGGCGCAGGCCATGACGATGCGTTCCCCGGCGCGGTCGTGGAGGACGAGGTCGGAGAGGCGGGCGCATTCCGGGGTGCAGTATTCCGGGTGGGCGTGGTCGTTGTAGAAGCGGGCGCCGTTGGCGAAGACGAAATCGCTCTTGATCTCGGCGAAGCTGAGTTCGCGCCGGGCGTCCTGGGCAAAGTAACGGGCCTCGTCGTCGTCCTGGCGGAGCTGGGCGACGTCGAAGCCGCGCATGTCCCGGTGGGGATTTTCGGAGGCGTAATCCCAGCGCATCAGGACGCCGGGTTCGGCGGCACTGCGGACGAGGGCAATGGACTCGGCGACCACGTCGAGGTCGGGGTGGTCGCCGCGGGCGATGCCGAACTCGGTTTCGAGTCCGAAAAGGATCGGGGCGGGCTGGATCACACGACGGCGCTCCGTTCCTCGCGACGGGGCCGGATGGGGCCGAGGCGGACGACGTTTTCGGGGTCGAAGTCCGTGAGTTTGAGCCAGTCCTCGGTCAGGTCGCTGGAAGGGAAGAGGTCGTTTTCCGCGTGTTCGAGGCGGAGGGCGGCGAGGAGGTCGTCGCGGGTGAGTTCGCCGGCGGTGCTGGAGGCGATGGCACGTTTGATGGCGAGGCTTTTGGCGCGTTCGACGACGGCGGCGATGATGGCGCCGCTGGCGACGTCGCCGCGGGTGAGGACATCACGGCGGCCGCTGCGGAAGGTGACTTCGAGGAATTCGTTGTCGGGATGGCGGGCGTAATGGGCGTCGGCGATGGCGGCGGCCAGGGTGTCGGAGGGCTCGGCCAGGGGCAGCGAATCGGTGAGGTAGATGCCGTAGATCCGCCGGGCGCCGTCCTTGTCGGGGCGGCGGACGCGGATTTTCCGGTCAATGCGGCCGGGGCGGAGGATGGCGGGGTCGATGAGGTCGGCGCGGTTGGAGGCGAGGATGATGACCACATTGGAGAGCGGTTCGAGGCCGTCCATCTCCGTGCAGAACATGGGGACGAGGGTGGAGAGGATGCTGTGGACGCGACCGCCGCGCCGGACGCCGAGGATGCTTTCGGCCTCGTCGATGAAGAGGAAGGCGAGGTGGCCTTCGGAGGCGCGTTCGCGGCATTGGGCGAAGAGGTCGCGGACCTGCCGTTCGGATTCGCCGACCCACATATTGAGGACCTCGGGTCCCTTGATGTGGAGGAAGAACTCGGGGTGTTCGACCCCGGTGGCGTCGAGGATCTGCTGGCGGAGGTTCCAGGCGGTGGCCTTGCCGAGGAGGGTTTTGCCGCAGCCGGGGGGGCCATGGAGGAGGAAGCCCTTGGGGACGGCGTGCTGGAAGCGGCGGAAGAGGTCGCGGTGGAGGAAGGGGAGTTCGATGGTGTCGCGGATGGCCTGGACCGCTTCGTCCTGGCCGCCGATGGCGGACCAGGGGATGGGTGTGACGCGGTCGAGGGAGCGGTCGATGCGTTTGCCGACGCCGAGGACTTCGAGGGCGACGCGTTGATTGGCATCGAGACGGACTTCCAGCCCGGGCTTGAGTTTTTCCTTGGCGAGCAGGGCGGAGCGAAGGACGACGACGGGGGCGGTACCGGCCTCGGTGCCGATGCGGAGGCGGCCGTCGGAGAGGGCTTCATCGATGCGGACGAGGGGGCCGCCGCGGTCGAAGCCGAGGCCCTGGACGACGGCGAAGGCTTCGTTGCAGAGGACGCGCTGTCCGATCTGGAGACTGGAAAGCGCGAGTTGGGGATCGACGCGGCAGATGTAGTCGGCGCCGCCGAGGCAGACATGGGCGCGGTCGGGTTCGAGGGCGGCGAGGAAGGTGCCGACTCGGAGGGCGGGGGAGCGGAGTTTGTCGAGGGCCTCGTCGTACTTCTCGATGACCTGGCGGGCCTGGTCGTTGGTTTCCTCGAGGCCGACGACGCGGTCGCGGAGGTAGGCCAGGTCGAGGAGGGCGGAATGGCGGGGGGGCAGTTTGCCGGCGATGAGGTCGAGGATCTGGAGGGTGGAGAGGCGGTCAAGTTCCTCGCGGGAGAGGAGGTCCATCATGGCCGGCGGCGGCGCGAAGGGAGCCTCCTCCGGGTTGGGTTCGCCGGGCGGGGGAACGGCGGGGTTCTTCTTCTTCGGCTCAGCCATGACGGCACGGTACGGGTGCGGGATCGTTTTTCAACCGGCCCACAGACGGGCGGGGCCGCCAGGCAGTCGGGGAGCCGGGCGGCGCGCCGATCCGTTGCGCGGGGTGGCCGGGGCTACTGCGGGCGGGTGGTACGTTCCTGGAGCCAGACGACATCCCGGTTGTTGGGCGAAGCCACATTGAGCGGGATGGTGCCATTGGGGCGGAGCGCCGGCCGGGTCCGGGGATCGACCCAGCGGCGGATTTCGGAGTGGCCATCGGCAAAGGAGAGGCCGGCGGCGCCGTTATGGTAGCTGGCGGGGTAATCGACGATCTTGGTCTGGGCGGTGTTGGGGTAGCCGTCCATGGAGATCACCCAGAAGCCGTCGTTGATGCTGTCTTCGCGCTCGTCGATGAGGACCCAGGTTTGGGACGGGCCGGGATCCTTCATGTCGGTGGATTTGAGATAGAGAGCCATGCGCGGGGCGGTGACATGCCACCAGGAGAGCTGATTGGCGCGGACATCCTCGTAATTGCCGCCGACCCATGAATTCATGGAGATGCTGCGGACACGGGGGAGGCGCTGGCCGCGGCGATCGCCGGCGGTGACCTGGACGGAGGATTTGTCAGCGGGGCATCGGAAGATGCCGTAGCTGTTGCCGATGTAGGGGGCGAGGGGGCTTTTGGCGAGGTCTTCGTTGACATCCCAGTTGGAGCGGTTGCCGCCGTTGTAGTCCATGATGCCGACCACCCAGGCGTAGCGCTCGTTGGGGCCTCCCTTGGCGGCGTAGGCGCCGGGTAGGCGTTCGTCGTTGTCCTCCACATACATGCGCCAGCCGAGCATCATCTGCTTGGTGTTGTTGAGGCAGGAGATGCCCTGGGCCTTGCTTTTTGCCTTGGCCAGGGCGGGCAGGAGCATGGAGGCGAGGATCGCAATGATGGCGATGACCACCAGCAGTTCGATCAGGGTGAATCCGGGAAGGGAGGGACGGGTCCTCGGCGCTTTCATAGGCGTGGGGGAGCCGGCTGGGGACTTCCGGGCCACGACTCCCGGAGGAACGCTGCGACGAGAGGCGGGAAGATTGCAAGTGTAGCTGGCCCGAAATGGCGCTGGCGGCGATGAAAACGGAGTGTGCTTTTCGGTGCGCATGGAGAGTGGCGCGTGCGGGGCGGGGCGCTTCGGGAGGGGAGGGTTTGTCACGGAGTTGTCACCGATCGGTCGCGATACCGCAATCGGGCGGCGGGCACTGTGCCACGCGATGCGGATCATGGTCATTCTGATGGGAGTGCTGGCGTTTCCGGCCGGGGCGTTTGCAGCGGCCGAGGGGACGCTGGCCGGGGCGCGTCAATGGGTGACGGAATGGGTTCGGACCCAGGAACTGCTGTCGCGGACGCGGACGGAATGGGAGCGGGACAGCGAGTTATTGCGCCAGACGGCAGGATTGTACGAGCGCGAGCTGAGATCGATCGAGGAACGGTTGGGCGGATTCACCACCAACACGACGCAGATCGACCGGGATTTGGCAGAGGCACGGGCGGAGTTGGAATTGGGGGAGAAGGCGCTGGGGGTGGCGCGGGACCGGGTGGGGAGATACGAGGCACGACTCCGGGAATGGGCACCGCGGTTGCCGGCGCCGTTGCGCAGCCAGATTGATCCGCTGGTGCGACGGATCCCGGCGGAGGCGGCGGCCAGCGGCCGGGCCGGGGTGATGGAACGGCTGCAGAACGTGGTGGGGATCCTGCACGAGATCGACAAGTTCAACGCCGCGGTGACGGTGGTGAGCGAGGTGCAGCGACGTCCGGAGGGCGCGGAAGTGCAGGTGGAAACCGTGTATCTGGGACTGGGCCAGGCGTGGTTCACGGATCGGTCGGGGCGGTACAGCGGCGTGGGCCGGCCGGGTCCGGACGGCTGGGTATGGGAGGTGCGACCCGAGGTGGGGCCGGCGGTGCGGCGGGCGATCGCCATGTATCGGGACGAGGCACCGCCGACGTTTGTGGGATTGCCGGTTCAACTGCCGTGAACCCGGGGGGAGGGACAGCGATGAAAACGAGTCTTCTTTGGGTTCTGGCGGGGATGCTGGCGGGCGGTTCGGCGTTGGCGAACGAGACCCTGACCGGGTTGCAGGCGGGATCCGCGAGCCGGCTCGAGGCCGCTCTGGCGGAGTTGTCCGAACTGCGTCAGCGCATCGAGGCGGAGCGGCTGCCGCTGGCGGAGTCGGTGAACGGGTTGGAGCGGCAGGTGCTCGACCGGCGACGGGAACTCGACCGGGCGGAGCGTGCGAACGAGAACGCCCTGGTGGTGCTCAACGCGGAGCGTGCCCTGGCACGGGCGCGGGGCGAGGAAGTGCGGTTCGTCGAGGCGCTGCTGGGCGAGTATCTGAGGGTGTTCGAGACGCGGATTCACATTGCCGAGGTGGACCGATGGGCGGAGGGGATCGGAGCGGCGAAAGAGTCGGGTTCCGGGCTGGGTCGGGAGCCGTCCGAGCGGCTGGAGGGGATGCTGGGGGTGATTGATCTGGCGTTGGACCGGCTGGGCGAGGTTTCGGGGGGGGCGCGATTCGAGGGCAAGGCGTTGACCGCGGCGGGGCGTCTGGAGACGGGGACCTTCCGGCTGCTGGGACCGGTGGCGTATTTCACGAGCGGGGAGAGCGACGCGGCGGGACTGGCGGAACTGCAGTTGGGTTCGGCGGGGCCGACGGTGGTGCCGCTGGGGCCGCAGGAGACCGGATGGATCCGGGCGTTTTCGGCATCGGGTGCGGGGCCGTTGCCGGTGGATGTCACGGGAGGCAATGCGCTCAAGCTGGCGCGGACCAAGGACGGGCTGGTGGAGCATGTGAAGAAGGGCGGGCCGGTGATGGTGCCGATCCTGGCGCTGGGGTTGTTCGCGGTGGGGATGTTCGGGGGGAAATGGTTTCAGCTCGCGCGGGTCCGGATTGCGACGCCCCTGGACCTGCAGGGGATCCTGGCGTCCCTGAAGGCGGGCAACCGGGACCAGGCGATGGCGAAGGCGCGCGGCGTGGCGGGTCCGGTGGGGAGGATGATCGAGCGGGCGATCGGGCATGTGGACGAGCCGAAGGAGTACATCGAGGAGGTGATGTACGAGGAGATGCTGCAGACCAAGCCACGGATGGAGAAGTGGCTGCCGTTCATCGCGCTGTCGGCGGCGGCGGCGCCGTTGCTGGGGCTGCTGGGGACGGTCACGGGGATGATCAACACGTTCAACATGATCACCGTGTTCGGGACGGGCGATCCGAAGACCCTGGCGGGGGGGATCTCGGAGGCGCTGATCACCACCGAGTTCGGGTTGATCGTGGCGATTCCGTCGTTGCTGCTGCACTCGGTGTTGTCCCGGAAGGTCAAGGCCGTGCTGGGGAGCATGGAACAGACGACGGTGGCGTTTATCAACGGCCTGGAGCAGCCCGGGTTGAAGGGGGCGGCGACGCATGGCCACGCTTGAACGGATTCTGGAGATCTGGCGGGCGGGCGGCTGGGTGATGCTCCCGTTGCTGGCGATCTGCCTGACGATGTTCTTCGTCGGGGTGCGGCTCTGGCTGTCGGTGCGGGGGCGCGGGGGGCGGATGGTGGAGGAACGGACCTGGATGGAATGGGTGGTGGAACCGCGTCGGGGGGAGGGATGGGCGGGCGAGGTGATCCGGTACACACAGGACGAAGTGACCTCGGTGGAGGACATCCACCGGCGTTTCTCCGAGGTGGCGGTGGCGGAACTGGGACCGGTGGACCGGCAACTGGCGTGGCTGGGAACGCTGGTGGCGGCGGCGCCGCTGGTGGGATTGCTGGGGACGGTCTTGGGGATGCTGGTGACGTTCCAGGCCCTGGCGGCGGGCGGCGGGGGGGGGCAGGTCACCGAGGCGATGGCGGCGGGGATTTCGCAGGCGTTGTTTCCGCCCGAGGTCGGGCTGTGCATCGCCTTGCCCGGGCTGATCCTGATCCAGGTGATCCGGCGTCGGCGGGCGGAGTTCGAGGCCTTTCTGGCCCGGTTGGAAAGTGTGACGACCCAGCGGTTCAACCGGGCCGGGACGTTGGGCGGCGGGAGACCCTCCATGGCACCAGGCGCATGAGATACCGACGTTCCGTGACCGACACCGAGGAAGTGAGCGACATCAACGTGTCGCCGCTGATCGACATGGTGTTCATCCTGCTGATCTTCTTCATCGTGACGACCACCTTTGTGGAGGAGACCGGGGTGGACGTGGACAAGCCGCAGGCGGCGTCGGCGTCGCAACTCGACAAGAACAGCATCCTGCTGGCGGTCACGCCGCAGGGGCAGGTGGTGTACGGGGGGCGGGAGATCGGGTTGAGCGGGGTGCGACCGCTGGTGAAGCGGCTGACCGACAAGGAAAAGCTCCCGGTGATCATCCAGGCGGATCAGCAGGCGACCGCCGGGCTGCTTACGCGGGTGATCGATGAGGCCATTCTTGGCGGCGCAAAGAACGTGAGCCTGGCCGCCCGGCCGGGGGGAGGCTGAGCCGGTTTGAGGAAACGCCTCTCTGCCGAACCGCGATCGTACCGACCATGCGCCGAGTTTATCGACCCCCGGAAGAACGCATCGGACTCGGGGTGTCCACGGTGCTGGCGGGGTTGCTGGCACTGGGGGTGTTCCTGGTGCTGCCGCTGACGCAGATGGCGTCGAGCCGGTTGAACAAGGACCTGACCCTGCGACGGGTGGATGCGGCCCAACTGCAGGCCCCGGAGACCGAGCCCGAACCGCCGCCGCCGCCGCCTCCCGAGGAGACCCCGCCGGAACCGCCGCCGCCGCCGATGGCCGATGCGCCGCCCCCGATGGACTTCAACGTGAGCCTCGATGTGGCGGTGGGATCGGGCGGGGCGATGGCGATGGGGTTCGGAGGGCTTGGGGCGGGGAGCGAGGGAACCGGGCTGGATGTCTTCGACATCAGTGAACTCGAACGCCGGCCCGAGGCGATTTCCCAGGTGGCACCGGTGTATCCCCCGGAGCTGCGGCGGGCGCGGGTGGAGGGGATGGTCACGGTGGTGTTCCTGCTCGACGAGGAGGGGCGGGTGCACGATCCGCGGGTCGAGAGTTCCTCCCATCCCGAATTCGAGCGGCCATCCCTCGAGGCGGTGCGGCGATGGCGGTTCAAACCTGGCATGAAGGACGGGGAGCCGGTGAAGACGTACCTGCGGTTGCCCCTGCGGTTCCGGTTGAGCGGTTCCTGAACGGATCGATACGAATGCCGATGCGAAAGCCCATGAGAATTCCCGGAAGCCTCTCCTTGCTGGTCGGGCTGCTGACGGTGGCGATGGCGGCCCCAGCGCAGACCTCGCGGTCGCGGCGGGACCGTGACGGAGCCGTGGAGGCGGCGCCGGCGTCCAGGGCACCGACCACCTTCGCGCCCCTGCCGGTGGAGCATCCGCTGTCGGGGATCTGGAACGACCCGGACTTCGTGCGGCGACTGATCGGGAGCTACGGGTTTCTTTCGGAGGCCGAGCCGCGGATGACGGCGGAGGAGCAGGCGTTGTTACGGGACCGCATCGTGCCGCTGTTGCAGGAGGATCCGTTGAAGGCGGTGGAACCGCTGGAAGCGCTCATTCAGCCGTCGGGCTCGGCGGTGTTCGAGTACACGCTGGGGACGGTGTATTTCCAGAATGAGCAGTTCGGGCAGGCGGTGCGGTACTACGAGCAGGCCCTGGCGAAGTTTCCGGACTACCGGAGGGCGCAGCGGAACCTGGCCTTGGCGCTGGTGCGGGACGGCCGGTATTCCGAGGCGATCCGGCCGCTGGCCCGGACGCTGGCCCTGGGCGGGTGGGACGGGCGGATTCTGGGGCTGCTTGGATTCGCGTATCTGAACGAGAGCCGGTTCGCCTCCGCGGCCGGGGCGTATTCCCAGGCGACGATCTTCGAGCCGGACAACGTGGATTACAAACTCGGGCTGGTGAAGGCCTGGATCGGGCTGAACCAGTTCGATGCAGCGGTCGCGATGCTCGACGAGTTGATCCAGCAATTCCCCGAGCGGGAAAGCCTGTGGTCCCTCCAGGCCAACGTCTTCATCCAGCAGGAGCGGTCCGATGCGGCCATCGTCAACCTCGAGATCCTGCGTCAGCTCGGGCACGCGGGCGGAGCCCAACTGGCGCTGCTCGGGGACCTGTACCTGATGCGGGAACACGCCGACCTGGCGTTGGCCGTGTACCTTGAAGCCGTCGCGAAGGACGGTGCGGCCACGGCCTCGCGGGGGTTGCGTCCGGCGGGCATCCTGGTGAGCCGGGGCGCGTGGGAGCCGGCGCGCACGTTGATCGCGGCCATCCGCGAGGCGGGAGAACTGGAAGGGGACAACGCCCTGACCCTGCTGAAGCTGGAGGCGCGGGTGGCGGTGGGGACGGGCAACACGGAAGAGGGAATCGCCATGCTCGAGGAGATCGCCCGGCGCAACCCGCTGGATGGCGACGTGCTCCTGCTGGCGGGGGATGTCCTGGCGCGGAACGGGCAGGCGGAGAAGGCCGCCTTCCGGTACGAATCCGCGGCGCGGATCGAAGGGTTCGAGGCGGACGCGCTCCTGAAGCACGCCCAGCTCAAGGTGCAGCAGCAGAAGTACGCCGAGGCGGTCGAAATGCTGCGCCGCGCGCAGCGGATCCGTCCGCGCGACAACGTGGCCCGCTACCTGGAGCGGGTGGAACAGGTGGCGGCCCGGGCGCGTTCCTGACCGTGCCCATGCGAGCCGCAGACGTCATGAGAACCGGGTTCCCGCGGAGCTGGGCCTTGGCCGTGCTGGCCTTCGTCGTGGGGCTGGCCGGTGTTCTGCCGGGATGGGCGCAGGAGACCGGCTCTGTTGCCGGAACGCTGATCGAAGGTTGGGACGGGCGACCGCTGGCGGGGGTGACGGTCACGGTGCGGGGAACGACCCTGGCGACGGTGACCGACGGACAGGGGCGGTACCAGTTGGGCGGCGTCCCGCCCGGGGAACAGGTGGTGCGGTTCTCGAGGCCGGGTTACGCCACCGCCGTGGTCACCGAGGTGCGCGTGCTGCCCGGGCAGACCACCGCGGTGAACGGCAGTCTGCGTCCGGAATTCTACGAGATGGAGGAGTACGAGATCACCGCCGAAGAGTTCGAGGAACAGGCGGTGCAGTTGCTCCAGGAGCGGCAGCAGTCGAGCGCCCTGCTGGATTCCATCGGGTCGGACGCCTTCGCCCGGCTCGGGGTGAGCGATGCGGCAGGGATCGTGGGGAAGGTGACGGGCGCCTCGGTGGTGGACGGGAAGTTCGCGGTGATCCGGGGACTGAGCGACCGCTACACGGCGGCGACGCTGAACGGGGCGGAGATTCCGTCGGCGGATCCCTACCGGAAATCGGCGCAGCTCGACCTGTTCCCCGCCTCGCAGATCGAGCGGATGGTGGTGGCGAAGACCTTCACGCCGGACCAGCCGGGGAGCTTCACCGGGGGGAGTGTGAACATCATCACCCGGAGCTTTCCCGAGCGCACCTTCGGGAAGGTGTCGGCGGGGGTGGAGTTCAACACGCAGACCAGTCTCAACGACGCCTTCCTCGTGGCGCCCGAGGCCAGCGCGTCGTGGTACTCCCTGGGGCGGGATTTGCGGGGCGTGCCCGCGGCTCTGCGCGACCCGGATTCGCTCCGGATCGCCGGGCAGCAGCCCAGGGCCAACGATCCGGCACGGCGGATCCCGGGCAATGCGACCCCGGAACAGGCCCAGCGCATCACGGACGGCGCGCGGGAACTGGAGTCGTATCAACGCGCGCTGGGTCCGGCCGGATTCGCCGGGGTGCGGGACAGGGCACCGTTGAACCACGACTACGACTTCGAATTCGGGACCGTGCTGACCAACGTGTTCCGGCGCCGGCTGGGGGTGTTCGCGGCCATGACCTACGATCGCGGGTTCGAGTTCTACGAGGACGGTATCAACAACCGGTACTTCGCCGACGGTCGGCCCCGGTTTCTCGGGCGTGAAGCACGGGGCCGGATGCGGACGGAGGTGGGGGGCGGGGCGAACATCGCGTATGAACTCGCTCCGGCGCACCAGGTGAAGTTCAACCTGCTCTTCAACCGGAACATCGAGGACGAGGCGCGGTTTGTGACCGGACTGCTGCCCGAGGGCGACTCCCAGGACCCGCTGGTGATGCACCAACTGCACTACACCGAGCGGCAGATCCAGGCCTACCAACTGGCCGGGGAACACGAGATCACCGCCCTGGACGGCAACCGGGTGGACTGGCTGGCGTCCTATGTGGCGACCACCCAGGAGGAACCCGACTACCGGTTCTTTCACGGCTTTCTCAACGAGGCGGGACGGTACGGGTTCGGCGGGAACACGCTGCCCCAGCCGAACCTGCCCAGCCGGACCTTCCGCGAACTCAAGGAGGAGAACCTGACCTTCCGGCTGGACGACACCCAGCCCTTCACCTGGTGGCGCGGCCTCGAAGGTCGCGTGCGCCTCGGGTATTACCGCAGCCAGTCCTGGCGGGACGGTTATGAGCGGACGTTCTCCTATGTCGGGGACCGCGGCTCGGACGCCAACGGGTTTCTCGGTTCGCCGAACGACTACCTTCGGGACGACAACCTGGGGTTCCGTCCGGTGCCCCAGGCGGGCGGGGCGACGCAGTTGTTCTTCGACCGGTTGATCACCGACGCCTTCGGCAACAACCAGGGCGGCGGCACCAACACGGTCAACGCCGGCTACGCCATGATCGATGCCCAGGTGTGGGATCGGTGGCGGTTGATCGGCGGATTGCGGTATGAGACGACCCTCCTCGATGTCTCGGGACGCGTGGGCACGAACGTCGTGGGGAACATCATTGATGAAGGGCACCTGCTGCCGGCCGTGGGGGCGGTCTTTGCCATCCGGACCAACATGAATCTGCGCGTCCATTTCGCCCAGACCATCGCCCGGCCCTCGTTCCGCGAGATCACCCCGACACGGAATTACGACGTCACCACCGACGACCTGTTTCTCGGGAACCCGTTCCTCGAGATCAGCAACGTGGACAACTACGATCTGCGCTGGGAATGGTTCCGGCGGCCCGGCGAGGTGCTGTCGGTCAGCCTGTTCTACAAGGACATCGGGCGCCCGATCGAACTCGAGTACACCGACCAGCAGGCGAACATCTCGATCTTCCGGAACCGGGACGCCGCCAAGCTCTACGGCGTCGAGTTCGAGGCCCGGAGCCGCCTCGATACGCTCTGGCCGACGCTCGAGGATCTCAGCGCCGGCGTGAACTTCGCCTACATCGTGTCCGAGGTGCCACTCACCCCGGTCGAACTGGCGACCAAGCGGCAACTGGACCCGTCGGTCGGTCCGACCCGCCCCCTCTACGATCAGTCCCCGTACATCCTGAATCTCGACCTGAGCTGGGACGCCGAGCGCTGGGGAACGCTGGTGTCGGTCGCCGCCAACCTGACCGGGGAACGCCTGTTCATCGCCAATCCCCTCGGGGTCGATATCTACGAGCATCCCCCGGTGTCCCTCGACCTGGTGATTCAACAGCGCCTCGGAGAACGCTGGCAGCTCAAGTTCACCGCGAAGAACCTCCTCGATCCCGAGTATCGCCGCACCTACGGACCCGAATCGGACGGGCTCCGGTTCACCTCGCACCGGCGTGGACGGGTGTTCGGACTCAGTCTCTCCGCGGAATTCTGAGGGGGGGGCATCCCTGGAGTTGGCTTCAGGATTCCGTTTCGGCATCGGCCTGCCCGGGGTTCGCATGGCCGGTGCCTTCGCGTCCTCCCAACACCGCAACCGGCCTCCATCAAGTCGGACCGGAGGGCCGAGTTCCACGAGGCCGCAACGGTGTGGAGCGTTGGGAAGAGGACTCGCGGAGCTCGTCCCTCCGGTTCGCTGGCTCGGTACCGACAACTTGGGGATGCACCGCGACCTCCGCAGGATTGCTGTATGATCTTGCCCGCCCTCCTGGCCCTGCCATAATGCCGGCCGTTGGGCACGTGCTGGAGCCGTGCTGGAGCCGATTCGGCCCTCACGGGAACGATCTCCGCTGGCAGACCTGGCCTCCATGGCATCGGCGTGATCGATGGACGCATCCATTGCAGCCGCGATGCGGGATACAGGAGCCGGGTGCAAGGGCCGGCCTCGCGAGGGACAGTTCCAGCACAAGTGCTTCAATAAGAACTGGTTGGAAGGGTGGCTGAGTGGTTTAAGGCACCTGACTCGAAATCAGGCGTAGTCGAAAGGCTACCGTGGGTTCGACTCCCACCCCTTCCGCCAAGGTTCCCGCAGGCATCCGTTGCGGCACCGGGTTTCCTTCCGGTGGATCAACGCCATCCGAAACGCCATCCGAAACGCCATCCAACCGCAGTCGATGATCGTGTCGCTCATGAGTCGATCACGGACATCGGACCGAGTTGCGTCTTGACGCCGCCCCGTCCGCCGCCGGGCAATGCGCGCACGATGGATCCGGACCCGCTCCCGTCGATCATGCCCCGCCCCGATCTGGACGCCTTGCGGTCCGAAGGGGACTTGAACCTGTCACCGCGCCGTCAGGCGTGGGCAGCCGAACATCTGGACCGGGAGACGCAGGCGCTTCTCGATCGCGACAGCCGGGTCTTCCTCCACCAGGCGCTGTCCACACCGTGCCTGAACGTTCTCGGAGGCTGTTCGGGGGCAATCCTGACGGATCGGCAGGGCCGGGAACTCCTCGATTTCCACGGCAACAATGTTCACCAGGTGGGGTTTGGTCATCCCCGCGTCATCGAGGCCATTACCCGGCAGATGGCCGGGATGAGCTTCTGTCCGCGCCGCTACACCTGCACCCCGGCCATCGAGTTTGCCGAACGGCTCACGGAGCTGGCCCCGGGGCGGTTGCGCCGGGTTCTGCTGGCGCCCGGGGGCACCAGCGCCATGGGAATGGCGCTCAAGCTGGCGCGGGCCGCGACCGGCCGGTTCAAGACGGTCTCGATGTGGGAATCGTTCCATGGGGCGTCCCTGGACTGCATTTCGGTGGGCGGCGAAGCGATTTTCCGGCGCGGCATGGGCCCGCTCCTGCCCGGGTGCGAACATGTGCCGCCCCCCGATCCGAGGCGCTGCCCGTTCCGATGCGGCGCCGCGTGTCATCTGGGGTGCGCGGACTATTTGGAGTACGTGCTCGAGCGCGAGGGGGACGTGGCGGCAGTGGTGGCGGAGACCATCCGATGTGCCCCGTTCATCCCGCCGCCCGATTATTGGAGGCGCATTCGCGACGCCTGCGACCGCCACGGGGCGCTGCTGATCCTGGACGAGATCCCGATCGGGCTGGGCCGGACGGGCAGGATGTTCGTCTGCGAGCACTACGGGGTGGTTCCGGACATGCTGGTGCTCGGCAAGGGGCTGGGTGGCGGCATCTTCCCGGTCGCGGCCCTGCTGGCGCGGGAGGATCTGAATGAGGCCATGGCCCACGGGGCGCTGGGCCACTACACGCATGAGAAGAACCCGGTGGCCTGCGCCGCCGCATTGGCGACGCTGGACGTGATCCGGGACGAGGGCCTGGTCGAACGCGCCGCCGAGCTTGGGATCCATGCGCTCGAGCGGCTTCGGTCCATGGCCGGGCGGCACCCCATGGTCGCGGAAGTGCGGGGTCTCGGGCTGGTGCTGGGGGTCGTTCTTGCCCGGCCTGGACAGGAACCCCGTGCACCCGCGACCGACGAGGCGGAAGCGGTCCTGTACGAGGCGCTTCGGCGGGGCCTGAACTTCAAGGTCACCATGGGCAACATTCTCACCCTGACGCCACCCCTCACCCTCACGCGCGAGCAACTGGATCGTGGCCTCGACATTCTTGACGAATGTCTGACCCAGGTGACCCGGGTGGGGACGGCCTGAAGAAGAATCCCGTTGGAAAAGGGGGAGGGGAGGGCGCAGACTCCCGCCCCTTTCGAATGAAGCGCACGCATCACTGCAACGCCCTCCGGCCGGAGCACGCCGGGCAGGCCGTCGTCCTCGAAGGTTGGGTCCACTCCCGCCGGGACCTTGGGGGCGTGTTGTTCCTGGATCTGCGGGACCGGGAGGGCCGGACCCAGACGGTGTTCGATCCGTCGGACGTCCCGGCTGAAGTGTTCGACCGGGCCACCCGGTTGCACAGCGAGTCGGTGGTCCGCATCGCCGGAAAGGTGCGGGTGCGTCCGGCGGGCACGGAGAATCCCAAGATCCCGACGGGCGCCGTCGAGGTGGTGGCGGAGTCGCTGGAGGTTCACAACGAGGCGGCGGTCCTGCCGTTTGCGGTGGACGACCCCGAGGTGGCGGGGAAGGTCAACGAGGAACTGCGGCTGAAGCATCGCTACCTCGATCTGCGCCGTCCTGAAATGGCACGGCACCTGCGGTTGCGTTCGAAGGCCGCCATGGCCACCCGCGCGTATCTGGACGAACAGGGCTTTCTCGAGGTGGAGACGCCGCTCCTGTTCAAGTCCACGCCGGAAGGCGCGCGCGAGTTTCTGGTGCCCAACCGGCGGGATCCCGGGACCTTTTACGCCCTGCCGCAGTCGCCCCAGCAGTTCAAGCAGATCCTGATGGTGGCGGGCGTCGAGCGGTACTTCCAACTGGCCCGGTGTTTCCGGGACGAGGATCTCCGGGCAGACCGGCAGCCGGAGTTCACGCAGATCGACCTCGAGATGAGCTTCATCGAGCGCGAGGACCTGTACGGGCTCATCGAGGGGCTGCTGCAGCGGGTCTGGCGGGCCACGCTGGGCCGGGAGATCCCGGTGCCGTTCCCGCGGCTGCGGTTCGAGGAGGCGCTGAACCGGTACGGGATCGACAAGCCCGACACGCGGTTCGGTCTCGAACTGGTGGACCTGACCGAAACCTTCCGGTCGAGCGCGTTCAAGGTGTTCTCCGGCGCGGTGGCCGGGGGAGGCGTGGTGAAGGCCCTCAACGCGAAGGGACTGGCGGATGTCACCCAGGGCCAGATCGAGACCATGACCGAGTACGCGCGAAGTTTCGGGGCCAGGGGGCTGGCGTACATCAAGGTCGAAAACGGCGAGTGGAAGTCGCCGATTGTGAAGTTCTTCACCGCCGCCGAAAAGGAAGCCCTGATCGAGTCCCTGAAGATCGAGGAGGGGGATCTCATCCTGTTTGCCGCCGACGCCTGGTTGAACGCCTGCGAGATCCTCGGCCGGATCCGGTTGTACTGCGCCGAGCTGCTGCAGACCCGCGGCCGGCTCGACATCCCCGCGGACCGCTTCGATTTCCTGTGGGTGGTGGACTTTCCGCTGCTCAGCTTCGACAAGGAACAGAACCGCTGGTACTCGAGCCATCATCCCTTCACGGCCCCGGTGGCGGAGGACATCCCGCTGCTGACCACCGATCCGCGCAAGGTGCGCGGCCAGCACTACGACGTGGTGGTGAACGGGGTCGAACTCGGCGGCGGATCCATCCGGATCCACCAGCCCGAGGTGCAGCGGACCGTGTTCGAGGACGTGCTGCAAATCTCCCCCGAGGAGACCCGGGCCCGCTTCGGGTACATGCTCGAGGCCTTCCGCTACGGGGCACCGCCGCATGGCGGCATCGCACTCGGGTTCGACCGCCTGTGCGCCATCCTGGCTGGAACGCCCAGCATCCGCGATGTCATCGCCTTCCCCAAGACCGCCAAGGGAACGTGCCTGATGACCGAATCGCCCAGCGCCGCCACACCGCGCCAGTTGAAGGAGCTGTACCTCGAAGTGAAGGCAGCCCGGAAGGAGTAGGATCCGGACGGCAAGGGCACCGTCGCCCGCCTTGGGTGTTTGGGTCGCCGAAGGCACATTTCTTCGCGCGTGGACGAGGCGGGCGACGGTTCCCGTTCAGGGATCTATCGGCGGAATCCTGCCGGGATTGAGCGAAGCCCGATTTTTTCCTGGCTGGAATCCTCCCCGGTTTTCGCCACTCCCCATGTTGGCCCGCCATGTCGGGCCTTCATTCCCATCGCCTATGAGAACGCATTGTCCTTCCCTGGTCGCCCTGGCCCTCCTCGCGGTTCACGGGGGCGTCGTCCCGGAATCCCTGGGCCGGTCGCCCCGGCCGTCCGCGCCCCTGTTCGACAACCTCGGGCGGCATCACCACCCCATCACCACCCGTTCGCCCCTGGCCCAGCGGTACTTCAACCAGGGCATGGTGCTGCTTTACGGATTCAACCACGCCGAGGCGATCCGCTCGTTCCAGGCGGTGGCCGAACTGGACCCGGCCTGCGCCATGGCCCATTGGGGCATCGCCTACGCGCATGGTCCCAACATCAACCGGCCCATGGAACCCGGCGACGTTCCCCAGGCGTGGAACGCTCTCCAGAAGGCGCAGGAACTCGCCCCCCAGGCCGGGCCCCGGGAACAGGCCTACATCGCCGCCCTCGCCGAACGGTACCGTCCCGAACCCCTCGAGGATCGGTCGGCGCTGGACCTGGCGTATGCGGACGCCATGCGCGAGGTGATGCGACGGTTTCCCGACGACACCGACGCCGCCGCGCTCTTCGCCGAGGCGCTGATGGACACCATGCCGTGGGACTACTGGCAGCCCGACCGGCGTCCCAAGCCGGCCACGATCGAGGTGATCGCCGTGCTGCGAAACGTCCTGCGGCGCGACCCGGATCATCCGGGCGCCCATCACTTCTTCATCCATGCGGTTGAAGCGGGACCCACACCCGAGGACGCCCTGCCCAGCGCCGACCGGTTGCGCGCGCTCCGCCTCGGAGCGGGACACCTGGTCCACATGCCGTCCCACATCTACATCCGCACCGGCCGGTACGCGGACGCGATCGCCGTCAATGCGGAGGCCACGAAGATCGACCAGCGCTACATCGACCAGTGCCGCGCCCAGGGCTTCTATCCGGCGACCTACTATCCGCACAATCTTCACTTCCTCTGGTTCGCCCAGACGATGGCGGGCCGGGGACAGGATGCCGAGAAGACGGCCCGGCGGATCGAGGTTCTCGAAGCGGACGTGCGCTGCGGGCCGTTCCCCCTGATGGAAGCCCCGCGATTCCGGCACCTGACGATCCTCACCCTGGCCAGGTTCGGACGCTGGGATGCGCTGGTGCGGGAACCCAGGCCCGGCGAGGACAATCCCCTCGATCTCGCTCTCTGGCACTTCGCCCATGGGCTCGCCGCAGTGGCCGGCCAGCGCGCCGAGGTGGCCGGGCGCCACCTCGCGGAGATGAACCGAATCGATGCGTCACCCGCCCTCAAGGCGATGGACTCACCCATCCTCCCCGCCACCCAGGTCTTCGGCATCGCCCGGGCCATTCTCTCGGGCAAGGCCGCCCTGGCCCGGGGGGAAACGGGACGGGGCCTGGACCACCTGCGGCGTGCGGTGGAGCTCGAGGATGAACTCCCTTACATGGAGCCGCCGTTCTGGCATGCCCCGGCGCGGCAGACGCTCGGCGCGGCCCTGCTGGACGCGGACTTCTCCGCCGATGCCGAGGCGGTCTTCCGGGCCGATCTTGACCGGAATCCCCGCAACGGCTGGTCGCTCTTCGGACTGCAGGAAAGCCTCCGGCGCCAGCGACGGATCGAAGCGGCCGACGCCGTGGGCCGCGAATTCGCGCGGAGCTGGGAGCAGGCGCAGGGCCCGCTTCGGTTCGAGTGGTACTGAAGCGACGCCTCTGCCCCCCCGTGGACCGAAGCTGGTCCACGGGGGGGCTCTTGCGGCATTGACGCACGCCCGCGGCGGAGCAACTTGGTCGCCCCCGATGCGATCAGAGTCCCAACCGAAGTCGAACGGAACATCGAAACCGCCCAGGGCGCGAAGGCCGGCGGGCACGCCATCCAGGACGCTTGCTCTTGCGCCCGCGGCGGAAGTTGCGCTTGCTCTCCGGCACCGCGGGTTGGGGGGTTGCCCCGGGGAACACCCGACCCCAGGAGTTTCCATTCGGCCATGAATAGTTCGCTTCCAGTGGCGCTGGTCACCGGCGCCAACAAGGGTCTCGGACTCGAAATCGTCCGCCAGCTGGCGGTGCTCGGCGTGCAGGTCTGGATCGGGGCCCGCGACGAACGGCGCGGCGCCGAAGCCGCCCAACGCCTCGCCCTCGACGGATTGGTCGTCGAGCCCGTTCTCCTCGATGTCACCCGACCCGAAAGCATTGCCGCCGCCGCCGCGACGGTGCGGGACCGGCTGCCGCGCCTGGACGTGCTGGTGAACAACGCGGGCGTCCTGCTGGACCGCCAGCAGCCTCCCAGCCAGACACCGCCCGACCTGCTGCGGGCGACCCTCGAAACGAACGTCATCGGGGTGCTCCAGGTCACCCGCGCCTTCCTGCCCCTGCTCCAGTCCACGCCCGGTGCGCGCGTCGTCAATCTTTCCAGCGGCGGCGGCCAGTTGAGCGACATGACGGGGTCGATCTGGGCCCCGGCCTACCAGATTTCCAAGACAGCGCTCAACGCCCTCACCTGCCTGCTCGCCGGCGAACTCAAGCCGCTCGACATCCCCGTCAATGCCGTCTGCCCGGGCTGGTGCCGCACCGACATGGGAGGCACAGACGCCCCCCGCGCACCTGCCGACGGGGCCGAAACCGCGGTCTGGCTGGCGACCGCGGCGCCCCGGGATCTGACCGGCCGGTTCTTCCGCGACCGGCAGGAAATCCCCTGGTGACTTCACCCTTGAACGACCCCCACCCCCTTCCCCTAGCCTGCCGCCCTTCGCTCGGCCGGGGAGGAACGGTCCGGGACATCGCCACCCGCGGCACCGAGCCTGTCCACCGTCATGAACATCTGCTGCATTGGAGCCGGCTACGTGGGAGGCCCCACCATGGCCATGATCGCCCGGAAATGTCCGGATCACCGCGTCACCGTGGTGGACATCAATCCGGACCGTATCGCGTCCTGGAACTCCGACCGGCTTCCCATCTACGAACCCGGCCTCGATGACCTCGTCCGCGAAACCCGCGGTCGCAACCTGTTCTTCTCCGCCGACGTCGATCGCGGCATCCGCGAGGCGGAGGTCATCTTCGTCTCGGTCAACACCCCCACCAAGACCTACGGCCTCGGTTCCGGAAAGGCCGCCGACCTCCGCTACCTCGAACTGAGCGCCCGCCGCATCGCCGAGGTGGCCAACGGGGACAAGATCGTGGTCGAAAAGTCCACCCTCCCCGTCCGCACCGCCGAATCGCTCAAGCGCGTCCTCGAAGCCAACAGCCGCGGGCACCGCTTCGAAATCCTGTCCAATCCGGAGTTCCTCGCCGAGGGCACCGCCATCGCCGACCTCGAGAACCCCGACCGCGTGCTGATCGGAGGCGACCCGTCCCCCAGCGGACAGACGGCCCTCGGCTGCCTCGTCGATCTCTACGCACGATGGGTCCCGCGTGACCGCATCCTGACCACCAACCTCTGGTCGTCGGAACTCTCCAAGCTGGTCTCCAACGCGCTCCTCGCCCAGCGCATCTCCTCGATCAATTCCATCTCCGCCCTGTGCGAGGCCACCGGCGCCAACGTGGACGAAGTGGCCGTGGCCGCCGGTCAGGATCGCCGCATCGGGCCCCGCTTCCTCAAGGCCTCGGTGGGCTTCGGCGGGTCCTGCTTCCAGAAGGACATCCTCAACCTCGTGTACCTCTGCGAGCATTACGGCCTGCGCGAGGTCGCCGAATACTGGGAACAGGTGGTCCGCATGAACAACTGGCAGAAGCGCCGCTTCGTCGAGCGCATCATGCGCAGCCTGTTCAACACCGTCGCCGGCAAACGCATCGCCATCCTCGGCTTCGCCTTCAAGAAGGACACCAACGACACCCGCGAATCCGCCGCGATATACGTCTGCCGCGATCTCATCGAGGAACAGGCCCAGGTGGTGGTGTACGATCCCCAGGTCTCCCAGGCCTCCATCGAGCGCGACCTCGCCGCCGCCACCGGCCGCCCGCCCGCCGATCTGCGGAACAACCTGACCCGCGCCGCCGATCCCTACGAGGCCCTCGCCGACGCCCATGCCTTCGCCGTCCTCACCGAATGGGATGAGTTCCGCACCCTCGACTTCGCCCGCGTCTTCGCCGCCATGAAGAAGCCCGCGTTCGTCTTCGACGGACGCAACATCCTCGACCACGCCGCCCTCCGCGCCATCGGCTTCGAAGTCCACGCCATCGGCAGCGCCTGACCCGGCGTCAGGGCCCGGCACCATCCCCGATCGCGTCGCCCATCGAGGGTCATCCCCCCGTCACGATTCCTGCCCGCCCCGCGGCTCCCGCGGCTTCGACGTCATCGTGCCCCCGCCAGCCGGACCGTCCGCTTCGTCGCCGCGCTGCGCACCGCCGCATCGACGATCTCCTGTCCGGTCCGGCTGATCGGCAGGGATACCGGCCCTTCCAGAGGCAGTCCCCGATCCAGGCAATGGAGCAGATACTCCACCGGGTTCCGATGCGGCGCCCGCGGAGCCGGGGCCGCCACCGCATGCGGCTTCGGACGCCGCCGCGTCTGGATCGTGATGACATCGTCGTAATCGTGGCTCGACACCGTGCCCTCGGTCCCGGCGATGACGAAGCCGCAGCGGGGCTGCGGCTGGATGTGCCACGGGTCGGTGAACGTCCCCCAGCGGGTCTCGAACTTCGAGAGCCCATGGGCGTACCGCGCCACCACGATGCTGTGCTCGTCCACCTCCAGACCCGCCGGTTCGTCCACCGTCGCCGTCACTTCGATCGGCCGGCGCCCGCCCTGGAACCAGGTTCCCAGCGTCGTTCCGTACCCCAGGTAGTCGAGCAACGACCCGCCCCCGTGCGCCCGCTTGTAGAACCACGACTGCGGCTTCTCCCCTGCCACCTGGTCCGCCGTCTTTTCGTCCTTGTCCGCCCCGTGCCAAAGCGGACCCCGGTTGCCGCCGAAGTGCCAGACGTTGAGCACCTCCCCGATCTCGCCGCCGGCGACCCGCTCGTAGGCCTTGCGGTGCGACGCCACCCATTGGAGCGGCCAGTTGATCATCAGGGTCGATCCCTTCGGCATCGCGCGCACCATGGTGTCCGCCTCCTTCAACGACGCCGCAAAGGGTTTCTCCACCATCAGGTGCGCCCCGCAGGGCGCGACCTTCTTCACCCATTCGCCGTGTCGCGACGCCGCCGGGCACAGGATCACCACCTCGGGACGGGTCTTCTCGAGGCATTCGCGGTAATCCGTGAAGGCCCGGTCCCGCGCGATGCCCAGCTTGCCGATCGCCTCCTCCATCTTCTCCGGACGCTCGTCGGAAATCCCGACGATCTCCGCGCCTGGATGCTCCGCCGTGTACCGGAGCAGATCGCCCATGTGGAAATGATCGAAGTTGATCCCGGCCACCCGCCAAATCTTCCTTTTCATGTGGACCCTAAACGCAGACTGACTGATGGGAATTTGCTTTTTGGGGTGCCGCGAGAATGGCGGATCGGGAGGGGGAGTTCAAGCCAACAGGCGGGCTGAAGCGGGGCGGAATATCACCACGGCCGTCCCCCGGGGGAAGGCCGTGGCGCGCTCCGCCGGTTCGCCGGACCTGGCCCCGCGGTTGGGGAGGCGCCGACCAGCCCCCGGCTGGGGGTCGGAGGCCGATCGAGGGCACACCCACCCGTTGGGCAGATCGCACCCCCGCAAAGCGGCGTGATCCTCCCCACCGAGTTCTTCCCGGCCTCGGTGACCTCGAATTGTCCCGCCGTAGCCTTGGCGGAGGCGGATCATCCGAGTCTGGCTGAAGGGGCAACGAAGGAAGTACTGAAGCAAGCGCTGGAAGCCGGCGGTATCCCCCGCCTCCAGGCGCGTTGCGCTCGATCCGCCTCCGCTGAAGCTATGGCGGGACAGGCCAGAAGGTAAGACGGCCGATGGCGGTAGCGCAGCGCGGGGTCGCCTTCGCATTCGGCGTCGAGCCACGCCGCCCGCCTCGCGGCGGGCTTTGCGAGCGCGAGGGCGAACAGGGCTTCTTCGTTGGAGGGAGGCATGGGATGAGTTGAAGTGGCACTTAAAATGGAAAGTGATGGCGTCTGCGCAATTTGACATCAAATTACGATCAAGGCACGCTTCCGCCATGAGAACGACGTTGACTCTGGACGATGACATCCTCGAACTGGCCGCCCGGCAGGCGAAGCTCCGGGGCGTTTCGCTCGGCAAGACCGTCTCGGACCTGTTGCGCAAGGGGCTGAACGCCTCCACCCCGGCCCGGGACAAGGGCGGCCTCGTGGTCTTCGACCTGCCGGCGGACTCGCCGAAAGTGACCACGGACGACGTGCGCCGCATCGAGACCGAGGGCGTATGAAGGGCTACCTGCTCGACACCAATCTGCTCATCGCGCTGCTCTGGCCCAGCCATGAGCAGCACGACCTCGCGTTGAAATGGTTCACCCGCCATCGCGCCAAGGGCTGGGCGACGTGCCCCTTCACCCAGGCCGGTTTCGTTCGCATCGTCTCGAATCCCGCCTTCTCCCGCGACGCCGTCCAGCCGCGCGAGGCCATCCACGTTCTTTCCGCCAACACCGCCGCCAAGGACCACGCCTTCTGGCCGGACGAACTTCCGGTCGCCGAAGCGGTCGCCTTCACCGGCGTCCGACTGATGGGGCATCAACAGGTGACGGATGCCTACCTGCTCGGCTTGGCGATCCGCCGGGGTGGTGTGCTCGCGACGCTGGACCAAGGCATCGCGGCGCTGCCCGAACCGAGGTCAGCAGACCTCAAGGTGCTGGAGATCGTCGCGTAACTGCCCCAGGACGGAGCGATAGGATGGATTGGGTCCGAGAGCGGGATCGGCCTGGAGGCGGGCGACGAGGTTGTCGGCGTGGAGTTGGTCACTCCAGGAGGGATGCTCGCGATACTGGGTGGTGAGCCAGCGAATCGGAGGGACGAGCTCCGCGAGTCCACAACCCAACGCTCCACACCGTTGCGGCCTCGTGGAACTCGGCCCTCCGAAGCGCCGCTTGGCGGAGTTCGTACCTCTACTGACAACTCCGGGATGCACTGCGCTGCGGATGCAGTTCAAAAGGCGGCTTGGCTTCGGGCACGAAGTTGGCCATGTTCCTGGCCATGAACAAGACCGTCAATGTCGCGGAGTTCAAAGATCGGTTGTCCGAACTGCTCACCTTGGTGGAACAGGGGGGCGAGATCGTCGTCTGCCGTCGAAATGTTCCGCTGGCCCGCGTCGAACCGATCCGCAAGCCGGTGCCGCGGAAAGCGCAACACAGCGCCTTGGGTTGCATGAAAGGCACGGTCCAGATCCATGGTGATCTGAGCGAACCGTGTATTCCGGAAGCCGACTGGGAAATGCTGAAGTGACGCGGCCATGCCCTATCTCCTCGACACCTGCGCCATTCTGTTCATCGCGGAAAGCACCGCCGACCTGTCGCCGGCCACGCTCCAGTTGATGGACGCCGCGCCGGCCGGCGAGGTCTTCGTCTCGGCAATTTCGGTGGCCGAACTCGCCTGCCTTCAGGAGCGCGGGAAGATCACGCTCAAACAACACTGGCGCGCCTGGTGGGATGCCTTGTTGAAGCGGACAGCGTGGACCTGCCTGCCGATTACCGCCGAAATCATGGCCGAAGCCTACGGCCTGCCCGCGCCCATTCACCGCGACCCGGCGGATCGCGTCCTGATCGCGACTGCGCGCTATGAACGCCTGACGCTCGTGACCACAGACGGCAAGATTCGCGGCTACCCGCACGTCACGACGATTTCCTGACCCGCTTGAACCCGGCGAGCGGAACCATCACTCCGTGGCTCCCACCTTGAGGCCTGAGACCTGAAGCCTGAGACCTGAAGCCTGAGACCTGAAGCCTGAAGCCTGAAGCCTGAGACCTGAGGTCTGAAACGACTTGACCCGGTCTTCCAGTTCCATCCGCCAGTCCTGAAATGGCGGAACCCCGCCCGTTACCGCCTCCGGCGTCCCAGCGATTCCACGGGCGCATAGTCGTCGGTCAGCAACGGCGCCCGTTCCACCTCCCGCGGCACATCCAGATGGAACGAAGGCAATCGCTGGAACAGCCCCGCCGGTGGCGTCAACCCGCCCCGGATCAGCTCCGTGGCCCGCCTCGACAAGTCCGCGTTCGTCCACCGTTGGGAGTCCTTCGTGGCGATCAGGACGGCATTGAGCGAGGTGTTGGCGCGGAACACGTACACTTGGGGAAACACCGATTGCAGGGTCCGCGCCAGCGCCAGCCCGGCATCCGCCCCGCCGAGCCGGCCGGTTGTGATCACATTGTAGGCCAGCACGCCATTGGTGGTGAGCCGGCGTTGTGCCAGTTCGAAGAACTCCCGTGTGGCCAGGTGCTGCGGGATCTGCGAGCCGTAGCGATGCTTGGTGTAGGCATCCAGCACGATCAGGTCGTACGTGTCCTGTGAGCGCCGTACAAAGGTCCGTCCATCATCCACCCGGATGCGATGCCGCTCCGACGCCGCCACATGGAAATAGTTGCTCGCCACCTGCACCACCACCGGATCGATCTCGACCGAGTCGAGGGTCACCGCCGGGTAGTGGTGGAGAAAGGACCGCTGGGCGCTCCCGCCCCCCAATCCCAGCATCAGGACCCGGTTCAAATTGGTGTTCCAGAGCCACCCGAAATGGAAGAATTCCGTGTACTCGAAATGCCCCTGCAACGGGTTCCGCAGCGACATCCTTGTTTCCTGGGTGCCGTCGAAGCTCAGGATCCGCAGGCCGCCCTGCTCCAGCACCATGACGTGGTGATAAGGCGAGTATTTCTGGAAGACCACCCGCGCCTCGACCGGCGGCACCCGACCGCCTGCCACCAGCGCCAGCCCCACCGCCAGCACTGCCCACCCCCGCCTTCCACACGTCACCGAGGCTCCAGAATCAGGGATCGTCTTCATGGCTTCGCAGGTTCCAAAACCAACACAGCACCGCCAGCGCCAGGATCAACCCTCCGGTCCCCAGAAAAAGCCAGGGCAGCGGGAACAGGTCGATCAGGATATAACCCGACGCAAACACCCCCACAATGCTTCCCGCCGAGCCTGCGCCGTACACCCACCCGCTGACCCGCCCCACCCGATCCACCGCCCCGGTGGCCAGGCGGATCAGATAGGGCGGCAGAATGGCCAGCAGCAGGCACGGTGGCAGGAACACGACCGCAGCCCCCAGGGCCGGGTCCAACCGCTGCCACAACGCCGGAATGTCCTGGTCATGCGGATGCCGGTCCACCAGGTAGCCCATCACATCCCCGGCAAACCACGGAATCGCCACCGTGAATACACCTGCCGCCCCCAGCACCCAGGCCAGCAGTCGGGGGCGCCGATACCGATCCGCCAGGACGCCCCCCACCACGTAGCCGATCGCCAACGCCACCAGAACCACCCCGATCTGGCTGGTCCATACATAGAACGATCCCCCGAAGTCCCGCGCCAGCATTCGCGCCCCGACGATCTCGATCACCATCACCGCCATCCCGCTCAGAAAGGCCAGTCCGATCGCCGCCATGAGGTGCATGAACCCACCCTGCGCCGCCCGGGTCCCCGGGGTCAAAGCCCGCCTTTGACAGGCTTGTCGAATTCGCCCAGCTTCCCGCCGTCCATAACGGCCCGAAACTATGACCGGAACCAAGTTCAAACCCATCTTCGTCTCCTTCCTCGCTGCGGCCGCCACCCTCGCCGTACTCGGCGCCGCCAAGGTGGATGAAAGCAAACTCCCGCCCCCCTCGACCAAGACGGGGATCACCTTCGACAAGGACATCAAGCCCCTCTTCGAACGCTCCTGCGTCGAGTGTCACGGCACCGAGGGACGCCCCAAGGCCCGCCTCCGCCTGGACACCCTCGAATGGGTCATGAAGGGCGCCGGCGGCGATGAGATCCTTAAGAAGGGCAAGAGCGCGGAAAGCCTCCTGGTCCACTCCATCGCCCGCATCGACGAGGACAGTGCCATGCCCCCGGAAGGCAAAGGTGACCCCTTCACCAAGGAAGAGGTCGGTCTCGTCCGGGCCTGGATCGATCAGGGCGCCAAGTAATCCCCCGCCCCTTTCCGTACACGGGTGGAGCCGGGCCCCCAGGCCTGCCTCCACCCGATCCCTTTTCCCGCCATGAAGTCCTACCTCGACCTCCTTCGCCACGTCCTCGAACACGGTCAGGTCAAGGACGACCGCACCGGGACCGGCACCCTCTCCCAGTTCGGTGCCCAGCTCCGCTTCCCTCTCTCCGAAGGATTCCCCCTCGTCACCACCAAACGAATCCACGTCAGGAGCGTCTTCTACGAACTCCTCTGGTTCCTCCGCGGCGACACCAACGTCCGCTGGCTTCAGCAACACGGCGTCTCCATCTGGGACGAATGGGCGGATCCGGAGTCCGGGGACCTCGGCCGGGTCTATGGCGCCCAGTGGTGCGACTGGCGAACCGCAGACGGCCGCTCCATCCACCAACTCGACCAGGTCATCGCCCAGATCCGAAGCCAGCCCGACAGCCGGCGCCTGATCGTCACCGCCTGGAACCCCGGCGAGATCGATGGCATGGCCCTGCCTCCCTGCCATGTCCTTTTTCAGTTCTACGTCCTCAACGGCCGTCTGAGCTGCCAGCTCTACCAGCGCAGCGCCGACCTCTTCCTCGGCGTTCCCTTCAACATTGCCAGCTACGCCCTCCTCACCCACATGGTCGCCCAGGTGTGCCGCCTCGAACCCGGCGATTTCATCCACACCTTCGGCGATGTCCACCTCTACCGGAACCACCTCGATCAGGCCCGCACCCAGCTCGCCCGCGAACCCCGTCCCCTCCCCCGCCTCCGCCTGAATCCTGACGTCCGCGAACTGCCCGATTTCCGTTTCGAAGACCTCGTCGTCGAGGGCTACGACCCCCACCCGCCCATCAAGGCCCCGGTCGCCGTCTGATGCTCCGCAGCCCCGCGACGCCTCCCCGGTGAACCCCGTTCATGCACCCTGACGTCCGTCGTCCCTGCCCGATTTGCGCCACGACGGATTCCGTCCCCTTCCTCACCAAGGCCTCCCTTCAACTCGTCCGCTGCCGGACCTGCAACCTGGTTCACGCCGATCCGCTTCCGGCGGATGCCGACGCCTCCGCCTACGATCGCCTGGGACATCCCTATTACCTCTCCCCCGACAAGCTCGGGAGCGACTACGCCGGCGTCCGCTTTGAACGCGAACTGCGCCTGCTCCGGCGCCACTGCCCCCGCGGCCGGGTTCTGGATGTCGGCTGCAACACCGGCGCCTTCCTCTTCCACCTGCTTCGCCGCTTCGGAGGCGACTATTCGGCCGTCGGCCTCGACGTTTCCCGATCCGCCCTCGACCACGCCCGCCAACGCGGTCTGCCGGTGCTCGACGGCTCCCTGCTCACCCACGACTTCGGCGCCGCCCGCTTCGACGCCATCACGTTCTGGGCGGTGATCGAGCACCTTCCCGACCCGGCGCCGCTGCTCCGGCGCGCCGCGGAACTGCTGAGCCCGGGCGGTGTGTGCCTGGCCATTGTGCCGAACCTCGATTCCCTCGCCTTCCGCCTCCTCGGTGCCCGGTACCGCTACGTGCTGCCCCAGCACGTGAACTACTTCACCCGTTCCACCCTCGACCGGCTGTTCCTCCGTTCGGGACTGGTCCCGCTCGCCCATGGCGGCTGCCACTTCAACCCCGTCGTGCTCTGGCAGGACCGGCGCCTCCCTCCGCACACCTTTGTCCCCGACGCCGAACGCGCCTCGCTCCTCCGCACCACCACCCGGCTGAAGCAATCCCCCCGGATGCAGCCCGCCCGTCGCCTGCTCGCCGCCCTCGAAAGACTCCTCGCCTTCGCCCGCCTCACCGACAATATCTGGGTCGTGGCTCAAGCTGCATGAACGAAGCCCAGACCACCTTCGAGGAGATGCTCGATCTTCCCGCCGATCCGCGCCCGTCGCCGCCGGCTGCGGCCCGTCGCTCCGAAAAGCCCGCCGCGGCCATCCCCCCGGGCACCGTCCTCGACTGGAAGGCCATCGCGGCCATGGCCGAAAACCGGGTCATCGGCCACCACAACGGCATTCCGTGGCATCTGCCCGAGGATTTCCGCTGGTTCAAGGAATGCACGCTCGGACAGATTGTGGTGATGGGGCGGAAGACGTTCGAAAGCCTGCCCAAGCCCCTGCCGGGCCGGACGACCTTCGTCCTGACCCGGAATCCCAAGCTCCTCCGCGACCGCCAACCGAACCTGTTCGCCAGCGGCAAGGTCTCACGGTCCGCACTGGCCCACCGGGAATCGATGGGTCAGATGCCGCTGGCGCCCTTCGCCCAGCCCGACCTGCGCCTCATCCCCTCCCTCGACCTGCTCGCCCGCGAATCCTTCCCCTGCCAGGTCTTCATCTGCGGCGGCGCCGAGATCTACCGCCAGGCCCTCCCCTTCTGCCGGGAACTGCTCCTGACCCGGGTCCACCGCACGGTCGAAGGCGACACCCAGTTTCCCGCCTTCGAACCCCTCTTCGAGCGCGCGGCAATCCTTCGCGAGACACCCGACTTCACCATCGAACGCTGGACCCGTCGCGGCCCCGTCAGTCCTCCGCCCGGACCACCAGGTTCTCCATGATGTAGTCGCGCCGGGTGGGCGTGTTGCGCCCCATGTAAAACCCGAAGATGTGCGTCGAGTCCGGCTTGGGCGCGAACTCGACCTGGCTGAGGCGCATGTCCGGCCCGATGAACTGCCGGAACTCCTTCGGCGAAATCTCCCCCAGCCCCTTGAACCGCGTGATCTCCACACCGCGTCCCAGCCCCTTCGCCGCCTCGTCGCGTTCCTCCTCGGAATAACAGTACCGCGTGGTCTCCTTGTTCCGGACCCGGAACAGCGGGGTCTCGAGGACATGCAAATGGCCGTCGTGGACCAGCGGTTCAAAGAACCGGAAGAAATACGTGATCATCAGGTTCCGGATGTGCAGGCCGTCCACGTCGGCATCGGTGGCCAGGATCACCTTCTCGTACCGCAGCCGGTCCGCCGTGTCCTCGATGTCCAGCGCCCGCATCAGGTTGTACAACTCGTCGTTGCGATACATCACGTCCCGCTTGAGGTCCCACACGTTCAGCGGCTTGCCACGCAGCGTGAAAATGGCCTGCGTGTTGGTGTCCCGGCACGAGACGATCGACCCGGCCGCGCTCACCCCTTCGCAAAGGAACACCATCGTCCCCCGACCCTTGTTCCGCGCCTTGTCGAAGTGCATCCGGCAGTCCTTCAGTTGCGGGATGCGCAGGGTGATGGCCTTGGAACGTTCGCGCGCGAGCTTCTTGACCTCCTGCAGTTCCTTCCGGAGCTGCTGCGTGTCGAGACACTTGGCCACGATCCTGTCTGCCGTCGCCTTGTCCTTGTGCAGGTAGTGCAGCACCTCCTCGCGGACCCGGTTGACCAGGTCGCCCCGGATCTCGGTGTTGCCCAGCTTGTTCTTGGTCTGCGACTCGAAGACAGGGTCCTGCAGCCGGATCGCCACCGCGCCCACCATGCATTCCCGCACGTCGTCGCCTTCCAGCTTCCCGCCGGCGAGTTCGTTGACCGCCTTCAACAATCCCTCGCGAAAAGCGCTGAGATGGGTCCCGCCGTCGCTGGTGTACTGCCCGTTCACAAAGGACCAGAAGGTCTCCCCGAACCGGCTGTTGCTGTGCGTGAAACAGAACTCGAGCGTCTTCGACGTGAAATACAGCGGCGCGTAGATCGCCTCCTCCTTCACCTCGTCCAGAACCAGTTCCAATAGACCCCGCCTCGACAGATACTCCCGCCCGTTCCAGACCAGCTTCAATCCGCTGTTGAGATAGGCGTAGTGCCGCAACCGGTGGTCGAGGTGCTCCTCCCGGAATTCGTACGCCTTGAAAATCTCCCGGTCCGGCGTGAACCGGACCAGCGTTCCGTCCGGCTCGGAGGTCTTGCCTTTGCGTTCCGCGGCCAGGGTTCCCTGACGGAACACCGCCTCGACGTACTGCCCCGACCGGTGGCTCCGTACCAGGAAGTCCTCGGACAGCGCATTCACCGCCTTGGTCCCCACCCCGTTCAGTCCCACCGAGAACTGGAAGACCTCGTCGTTGTACTTCGCCCCCGTGTTGATCCGGCTCACGCACTCGACGACCTTGCCCAGCGGGATCCCGCGCCCGTAATCCCGCACCGTCACCTCCGCCCCCTCGATCCGGATGTCCACCGACCGCCCGTGGCCCATGATGTATTCGTCCACCGCGTTATCCACCACCTCCTTCACCAGGATGTAGATCCCGTCGTCGTAGTGCGTCCCGTCGCCCAACCGGCCGATGTACATCCCGGTCCGCTTCCGGATGTGTTCGATCGATGACAACGTCTGGATCTTCCCCTCATCGTATTGGTGGCTCTTCGAGGACGACATGCTTCGAACGCCACTGTCTGCGTGCCCCCGGCATCGTGGCAACGCGATTCCATGAACCGCACCCACCCATCGGGCCGTCCCCACGGAAATCCCGTTTGCGCCGCCCCGACGTCCCTCCGAGAATGGCGCCCATCGATGGATGCCCCCGGGCCCACTGACACCGACAGTCGTCCCCACGCCCTGCCCCTCCCCACCACCTTCGGGGGCGTTGCGGCGCTGGCGTCCGGCCCCCCAACCCGTCTGCGCATCTGGCAGACCCTCATTGCCGCGATCTCGGCGGGCATTCTGGTGTGGGCCTTTCAAGCGACCTGGGGCCGCGCCCTCGAGCATGCTGCGGCCTCCCTCCCGGCGAGGGGGGAAATCCGTCAGGGTGCCCTGGTCTGGGAACATCCGGCCCCGCTCGTCCTGCATCAGGGGGCGTTCCTGAGCCTGGTGATTGATCCCCACGGAACCCGCGAAATCGGCCAGGCCGCCGATGTCACCCTCAGTCTTGAAGCCTCCCACCTCGGCATCCGGTCGCTGTTCGGCTGGACCCAGGTGCCTTACCCACGAAACGGACGCTTCTCCCTCTCCCGAACGGAGGCCTCCGCCCAGATCGCAGCCTGGCGTACCCCCCTGCTCGCGCTGCTCGGTGCCCTGATCGTCCTCGGACTCGCCATCGCCTGGCTGGCCCTGGCCCTCCTCCACACTCCGATCCTCGCCACCGCCGCGTTTCTAGTCGGACGTCCCCTTTCCCTTGGCGTCGCCTGGCAACTGGCGCAGGCGGCCCTCCTGCCCGGCGCCCTCCTGATGGCGGCGGCCGTCGCGCTTTATGCGAGCCGGCAGTTGAGCCTGGTCGGCCTGCTCGTGGCCCTGCCCCTGCACCTCGTGGCCGGTTGGATCTTCGCCGCCGGGGGCGCCTGGAAGCTCACGCGCCCGCCCGCCTCACCCCCGGCCAATCCGTTTCGCCCCCCCGATCCGGAACCGCTCCCCGCTCCCACGGACGCCGTCGCCCCGGAGAACCCATTCATATCCCCCCGATGACCGAGTCCGCACCCCCGCAGACAGCGCCTGCCTGGCGCATTTTCGCCATTCCCGCCCTGCTGGCACTGACAGGCTACCTGCTGCTGTACGGATGCGACCGTCACCTTCGTACGCGTCATGGACCTTGGGAGGTCACTTTCCTGACCGAGGCTACCGGCACTCCCGCCCTTCGCATCGCCCACCCGAACCTGGGAATCCCCGCGGTTACCCTTCGTTTCCCTGAGGAGCGTCTCGATCCGGAACCGCCCTCGCTTCCCGACACGGTCCGCTTCGATCAGCCACGCCTGCCGGTCCCCTTCGGCGCGACGGTCTTCGATGACCTGATGTACCTCCCGGGCACGGTGGTCCTCCATTGCTTCGGCCACGAAGTGCAGCTTCTGCCACGAGCCCTCTACCTGAACCGCCGGGAACATCCGTGGCGCGAACTCGCCACCGTGGACCTGCACGCCGCCGACAAGCTCCCGTCGCTCACCCCCGCCCCAACGGGCCGCCGCCCGTCCGTGCCAGCCGCTAGTTCACGAGCGATTCCCGGTACTGACGATACCCGTCGTCGCCAAGGGCCTGACGCAAGCCCCGCTCCCGCTCCCGCTCCAGCTCCTCCAGGCCCGCCTGTCGCTGCCCCGCGTTGAGCGCCGTATTGTTCAACACCTCCCGCCTCCGGCTCTCGTGGGCATTGAGGATCTCGTAAAAGGCCAGTACCCGGTCGTCCGGTAGCCCCGCCCGTCGAATCGCCAGTTGGGCCTGCCGGAACAAGGGGTACCGGCCCACCAGGTATCGCTGATACCGGTCCGGGGCCAGCACCTCCCGGATCGCCTCCTCCCGCTCCCGCTCGAACCTCTCCCGCTGACGCGCACTCAGGGAATCGATGGCGCCGTACTCCAGTTGCAAGCGGTGCTCCAGGGCGTCCACCGCCCGGAAGACCCCGCGAAATTCCTCCGGGGTCGGCTCCAAACCCGCCAATTCGCGCCGCAACCGGTTCGCATTGTGGGAATAACGCAGGAGGAACTCCTCCAGCTCTTCGCTCGTCAGGATTTCGGCCAGGTGAACCCTTGTGAAGTCCCGCAATCGCGCCATGTCGCCCTGGTTCAAGAATACCCCCTCGGACTGGCGCGCATTGAAATACCCCTGGTGCCGGTCCAGCGAGCGCGCGCAGATCTCCTGCACCCGGTTGTACTTGTCCCGCGGCAACGCCCCCAAAACCGGCCCCGACAGCGGCACCACGATCGGCACCTCATCCACCCCTTCGCCCCCGTCCTCCGCATCCTCGCCCAAGTGGCGTCGCACCAGCTCCGCCCGTTGCGCCCGCAATTGGGCGTACTGGTTTCCAAATGCCGGATCCGTCGCCGTGGGAGGCTCGGCCTTCCACCAGGGAAAATCGCCGGCCACCGCCTGCGAAATCCGCCGCTGCAGGAGCCACTCGTCCGCGTCGGCCAGCACGATCAGCCGCACCCGCTCCGGAGGACAACCGGCCGCCCGAAGTCGATCGAGGTAAGCCGCATACGCCCCGGTCTCCAGCTCCGCCCAACCGATCGTCCGTCCCGCGCTTTCCCCCCCGACGTCCCCAGTTGTGCCCGCGCCTGCCCCTCCGCAGATCAGGACCCATCCCACCACCAGTCCGCCGAGCCGACTTCTCCAGGAACGATACGATGCCTGCACGTCGTCAAGATTCCCGCGCCGCCCCCGGCGCACAATCGCAAATTCCAACAGGGTGAACGGTTTGACTTGAATTGCCCGCAAACCTAGAGTCGCAACCGATGTTGGCCGCCGAACTCAAGCCCGCGCAGGGAGGGCCTCCCCGGTCAAGCCCTGCGACGACAAGCAGGGCTTGGCGGGAGGTCTCCGATCCCCTGGCACCGTTCCTGGCCGACGTTCGCCGCTTCCTCGAGGCCCAGGTGGCCACCTTCGAGGAGGAAGTCGCCGAAGGCGCCCGCTATGCCCTCTCCGCCAGTGGCAAGCAACTCCGGCCAGTCCTGGTGGCCCTCAGCGCCAGGGCGGTCGGCAGCCTCCAACCCTCCCATGTCACCGGCGCTGCCATCGTTGAACTCGTTCACCTTGCCACCCTCGTCCACGACGATGTGATCGATGCCGCCGGGGTCCGGCGCCAGTTGCCCACGGTCGCCGCCCGCTTCGGGAATCGAACCGCCGTCCTGCTCGGCGATTGCCTCTTCGCCCACGCCCTGAAACTGGCGTCGGGCTATCCCACCACCGACGTCTGCCGCGCCGTCTCGGCGGCCACCAAGGCGGTCTGTTCCGGGGAGATCCTCCAGACCCTGCGCCCCGGTCGTGTCGATCAGCCGATCGAGCAGTACTTCCGGATCCTCCAGCTCAAAACCGCCGAACTGTTCGCCCTCGCCTGTGAGATCGGAGCCCTGCTGGCCACCCATCAGGCCGCTCATCGCACCTCGCTCCGTCGCTTCGGCCTCGAATTCGGCACGGCCTACCAGATCTTCGACGACTGCCTCGATGTCTTCGGCAACGAGCAGACGGCCGGAAAAACCCTCGGGACCGACCTGGCCAACGGCAAAGTCACCCTCCCCATCCTGCTCGCCTACCAGCGGGCCAGCCCGTCCGACCGTCAGCTCATCGAACGCTTCCTGGGTGGAACCGCGCCCGCAGCGCCGCCGGGAATCCGCCCCGTCCTCGCCCGCTACGGCGCGGCCGCCGCCTGCCGCGATGTCGTGGACGCGCATCTCCACAGTGCCCGGTCCGCCCTCGCCTTCCTCGGCTCGTCGGACGGGTCGTCCGCCCTTCTCGCTCTCACCGTCCACCTCGCCGATCAGGCGGCTTGCCTGGTTGACTCCTGAAACGCCATGTCGAAACCGTCAGCGACTGCACCCGCCGTGTCGCCCACGCCAGGAGGCAACCCGCCTCCGCCAGTGGACGATGCCATGCTTGTGCAGCGGGCCAGGGCCGGAGACCTGGATGCCTTCGGCGAGCTGGTTCGGCGCCATCAGGAGCGGGTGTACGGCACCGTGTACCACATGACGGCCAATCACGAGGATGCCGCCGACATCACCCAGGAATCGTTCATCAAGGCCCACAACGCCCTTCGCGGTTTCAAGGGCGACTGCAGCTTCTTCACCTGGCTGTACCGCATCGCGGTGAACCGGACCCTCAATTTTCTCAAGCAACGACGCCAGCGGGTCGTCCACCTCAGCCTTAACGACCTCGACTTCCAGGCCGAACACGATCCCGAAATTGTGTCCCTCATCTCCGACCGGACGCCCCGCCGTGACATCGACCTGGGAGAACTTCAGGAAAAGTTGAACGCCGCCCTGCTCAAGCTGTCGGAAGTGCATAGAATGGTGGTAGTTCTGCACGACATCCAAGGGCTTCCCCACGAGGAAATCGCCACCATCATGGACTGCAACCCGGGCACCGTGCGATCGCGGCTGTTCTACGCGCGCCAGCAACTCCAGGCTTACCTGTCCGATTACCTCCAATGACGATGGTCCCCAACCCCGACGAAGCCAATCGACGTCTCCTCAGTCTCCTCGCGCTGAAACGGCACGAGACGCCTCCGCCCGGTTTCTTCGATCTGCTGCCCCATCGTGTCCTCGTCAACATCCGGGCGGGCTCCCGGACCCCCGAGATCCCGTGGTGGGAGCGCCTTTGGCACAATGTGCGCCATGAACCCCTCCTGGCCGGCTCCTACGCGGCACTGGCGACCGGTGCCCTGATCTTCGGAATCAGTGTCTTCCAGGTGGCCACCGAACCCGCCGGTCCTTCCACGCCTCTTGGGGGCTTGGAGGCCTTCGCGATGGATGGCAGTCCGATCAACGTTTCCCCCTTTGCTTCCGCGGTGCCCTCGGGAGTCATCTACCGGGTCTCTCCCGCAACCTACGTCGGGGAATCATCCGTGATGCCCCTGCCGGCGAACGGTCTCTTCGCCGCCCCGGCATTCGATCCCTACCCGGGCCCGCAACGTCCCGCCAACGCCCCGTAATCTGCCCCGTGATCTTCCCGTAAGAGGTCGTCGATGGCCGCGGGTGTCCGGCCGCGACCGGAAAGATCAAGGCAGCCGCGCCCGATCCGGAATCTCCACCGCCGTCTCCAGATCGAACTTCAGCAGGCTCGAACCTTGCCGCTGCCGGACCGTCGCCAGCGCCTTGTTGTAATCCGCCAGGGCCCGCGTTTCGTCGCGGCGCGCCTGGGTCAGGTCCCGCTGCAATCGCAGCACCTCGAAACTGGTGCTCTTCCCGTTCGCCAGCTTCTTCTCCTCCGCGTCCAGGGCCTCCTCCGCAAACTGCCGCGCCGCACGCGTGGCCCCCACCCGCTGAAAGCTCGATTCCGCCTCCTGGATCGCATCGTGCACGCCCACCATGATCTGCTGCCGGGCCTGTCGCAGCCGCAGTTCCGCCTGGGCCTTCTCGTCCTTGCTGATCCGGAAGTTCTCCCGCGCCCGCCGGTTGCTCAGGGGAAAACTCAGGACGGCCCCGTAACTGTGCCGGGGCGCCGACCCGTCGAGAACCTGGCTGTACGAATCCCCGATCGACCGTCCCGAAGCATCGGCCCCCTGCCACCCGAACGCTCCGAACACATCCAGTTGCGGGAACAGCTGGTTCCGCGTGTACCGCGTCAGCAGGTTCCGCCGCTCCATGTCGATCACGAGGGCCAGCAGGTCAGGCCGCAGCCGGAACGCAAGGTCCCAGGCTTCCTCGACATCCAGTGCCTGCGGCAGGGCGTCGAGTTTCTCCGCCGGCACAATCTCCACCCGGTGCCACTCCTGGTAGTTGTCCGTCAGCAGGTTCTTGAGGATGTTCCCGGCGAAGTTCACCGCCCGCCGCGCCTCGATCACCGCAGCCTCGCTCGCCGCCATCTGCGCCTGCGCCTGCCGCTCGTCCAACTGCGCCATCGCCCCCACCTCCACCCGCTTCTTGTTCTCCTCGTACAGCTTTCTCGCCAGTTGCAGCGCGATTTCCGCACTCACCACGTTCTCCCGCGCCGCAATCAGGTCGTAGTACGCCTGCTCCACGCTGCTCACCGTGTTGATGATCTGCAGCCGCAGGTTCAAATCCGAAATCCGCAGATCCCGCCTCCGCAACCCCACATTCAACCGCGTCCCGTCGATCCAGAAGTTCCGGAGCAGCGGCTGACGCAACTCCCCCACCGCAAACTCCGCCTGCGCAAACGGCGACTGCGTCATGAACGGATCCCCCGTGATCGGGTCCCGCAATTCCTGCCGGTCCAGCCGGTCCCCCGCAAAGGTCGAGATGCTGTAGCTCAAGCCCCCGGGCGCCAGACCGGACAACGAGGCCGAGAAGTTGTCCGACTCGCTCTCCCGTCCGCTGAACGGTCCGCGATCGTCCACGCCGCCCGGCGACTGGCTGTAACTGTGGGAACCCCGGAACGTCACCTGCGGATCGTAGTCGCCGTACACCAGCCGCAACCGCGACTCGGCGATCAACGGCGAATACCGCTCGATCTGGATGTCCAGGTTGTGCTCCAACGCCATCGCGATGCAGTCCGCCAGGGCAATCGGCCGCTCCACCGCCGCCGCCGCCACCGCGCGCCCCGACATGCAGGCGACCATGAACACCGGCAACCACCTGAGAAGGACCAACGTGCTGCGCATCGCGGCGCCAGCCTGTTCGAACCGCCCCGCTTCGTCAAATCCCACGCGGACGCTCGAGCGCCTTCCCCATCCGGCAGGACGAACTCCGCAAGTCCCCCCCCCCTCCCGCTCCCCACTCATCCCCCCAAGAGCAGCCCCGCCATCGCCGCGGTCAGATACGATGCCAGAACCCCGCCCACCATCGCTCTCAACCCCAGCGCGGCCAATTCCCCCCGCCGTTCCGGAATCAGGGCCCCAATGCCGCCAATCTGGATCGCGACGCTCCCGAAATTCGCGAATCCGCACAGGGCGTAGGTCGCAATCACGAAACTGCGCGGCTCGATCTCCGGTCGTTGGGCCGCCAGGGTGGTGTACCCCACAAACTCGTTGAGAATCACCCGCTCCCCCAGAACCGATCCCACCGTCACACAATCCTTCCACGGCACCCCCATCAGCCACGCCAGCGGCGCATTCAGCCATCCCAGCACCTGCTGAAGCGTCACCGGCTGGACCACGCCCAACGGCCGTTGCGCCAGCCCGAACAGGAAATTCGCCAGGGCCACGATGGCGACAAACGCGATCAGCATGGCCAGCACGTTCAACGACAGTTTCATCCCTTCGCCCGCCCCGCGGCACAGGGCATCGATGCTGTTCGCCGCCTCCCGACCGGTCGCCAGCTCCGCCCCCTCCGACGTCTCGCTGGCCTCGATCTCAGGCAGCATGACCTTGGCGACAAGCAGCGCCGCCGGCGCGCTCATGACCGATGCCGTCAGCAGGTGCCCCGCCATGTTCGCCTCGCCCGCCTGCACCCCGAGCGTGACATACACCGCCCCCACGCCTCCCGCGATGGTGGCCATGCCCCCGGTCATCAGCGACAGCAACTCGCTCCGCGTCATCCCACGCAGATAGGGCCGCACCACCAGCGGCGCCTCCGCCTGCCCCACGAAGATGTTCGCCGCCGCCGCCAGACTCTCGCTCCCACTGGTCCGCATCAGCCGCCGCATCACCCACGCCGCCATCGCCACCACCCGCTGCAGCCAGCCCCAGTGGTAAAGCAGTGCCGACAACGCCGCGACCACGATGATCGTCGCCGTCACCATCACCGCCACGATATGGACCTGGGTCGGACCGAAGGCGCCGCCCAGCGATTCCCCGTCCGCCAACGGCCCGAACACCATCCGCGCCCCCTCCCCGGCGAACCCCAGCAGCCGGTTGAACGCCCGCTGCGTCCACGCGAACACCCACAACCCAGCCTCGGTCCGCAGAATCACCAGCGCGAAACAGCCCTGCAGCGCCAACCCCGCCACCACCGTCCGCCATGGAAACGCCGTGCGCCGCAGCGACAGCAGCCACGCCAGCCCGATGAACGCCGGGATCCCGAGAATCGCGACCAGATTCTGCATCCTGATCCTGAACCGGGTGCCGAAAACCCGGACGACCCCACGGCCCCATCACAACGGCCGATCGCCCCCGCTCGTGCAACCCTGACCAAGGCTCGCCCCCTCCCACCCCGCGATGCAAGCGCTCACCCGCCCCACCCTGCTTCACCCTTCGGAGGGACGAGCTCCGCGAGTCCTCATCCCAGCGGCCCGGTAGGGCGCGCCTTTCGGACGGCTGACACGATGCCGTTCCGCCGCCCCTCACTTCCCCTTCGCCGCCGGTTTCGCACGGAGCGGATAGAGTCCCGGACAGATCCCGAAGGTTTCGTGAAACGCCGCGCTGAAGTGGCTCAGGCTGTTGTAACCCACCTCGAACGCCGCCTCGGTCACGTTGTATTCCCCGCTCCTCAGCAGTTCCGCCGCCCGATCCAGCCGCAACCGCCGCAGGAACTGGCTCAGCGACACCCCCATCTCCCTCGAAAAAGTCCGGCTCAGGTAGCACGGACTCACCCCCACCTCGCGCGCCAGTTTCCCGAGCGACGGCGGTTCCGCGAGGTTCCGTTTCAAGATGCCGATGGCCTCCGCCACCCGGTCCCGCTGCAGACGCAATTGACGCTGGCAGAACAACTCGTCCGCCGCCGGCGCAAAGCAGCACTCCACCAGCACATCCAGCGCCCGCGCCTCGTACCACAATCGTCGCGCCGCCCGCGGCACCGGCGGACTGCGCAGGGCCCGCACGAGTTCGAGTTGACGCGGATTGAGCCGTTCCACCCCGCCCACACCCACTTTGCCGGGTCCCTCCTCGACCAGGGCCCGCACGACCGGATGCAGCCGCTCCGCCGATGCCGCCAGCCGCGTCCGCAGGAAGGGACGGGCCAGTTCCACCGTGAGAAACTGGTGTCTCCCTCCCGCCTCGCGCCTCGCCCTCAACCCCGCTTCCCCGGGCACGTAGAACCCGCAGGTCCCCGGCGTCAGTCGCAGGCTCGACCCGTCCCCGGCCACCGTTCCGTCCCCGGCCAGGTTGAGGCAGATCTCGAGGCTTCCCGGATGAAAACTCGGCGCCCAGTCAAGGCCCTCCCGTTCCATCTCGAAATCGTGCCACTCGAAACTGAAGCCCAATTCGTGGAACCCGCCGAACAACGGGCACCAACCCCGACCCACACGCGCCCACGCCGCCGATTCCCATCGGCAACCTTCCTCCCCGTCACCGGAGTCCGAACGGTCGGCGCACACCCCGTCTCTCTAACCCGTCCCCGCCCGCGCCGCTTGCTGTCGCTTGTCCCAAATTGTCTTCCGCTTGCGCCCTTCGTGCCGCCTCTCCCACAACCCCTCACGGCACAGTTACCCGTCCGTCAACCCGCCACCCAGGTACGCCTCGTAGGCGCTCAGGTCCAGGAGCCCATGACCGGACAGGTTGAACAGCAGCACCCGCGATTCGCCAGACTCCCGGCAGCGCTTCGCCTCGTTCACCACCGAGGCAATCGCATGCGCCGACTCCGGCGCCGGCACCAGCCCCTCGCTCCGGGCAAACAACGTGGCCGCCTCGAACACCTCGGTCTGCTGGTACGCCTCCGCCTCCATCAAACCCAGCTTCAGCGCGTGACTCACCATGGGCGCCATCCCGTGGTACCGCAGTCCCCCCGAATGAATCGATGGCGGCATGAACCGGTGTCCCAGGGTGTGCATCATCATCAACGGCGTCATCTCCGCCGTGTCCCCGAAATCGTACCGCAACTCCCCCTGCGTCAGGGTGGGACAGGCCGACGGCTCGACGCCGATGACCCGGTACGGCTTCCCCTCCACGATCTTCCTCCGCAGATACGGAAACGCCAGACCCGCGAAATTGCTCCCGCCCCCGCAGCACCCGATGATCACGTCGGGCTCCTCCCCGGCACGCTCCATCTGTCGCAGCGTCTCCTGCCCGATGACCGTCTGGTGCAGACACACGTGATTCAACACGCTCCCCAGGGAATACTTCGTGTGCGGATGGGTGGTTGCGTCCTCGATGGCCTCGCTGATCGCAATGCCCAGGCTGCCCGGACAGTCCGGATCCTCCGCCTGCAAACGCCGGCCGTACGCCGTCTGCCCGCTCGGACTCGCATGGACCGTCGCGCCCCACGTGTGCATCAGCATCCGCCGGTACGGCTTGCTGTCGTAACTCACCCGCACCATGTACACATTGCATTCCAGCCCGAAGAGACGGCACGCGAACCCGAGCGACGAACCCCACTGCCCCGCCCCCGTCTCGGTCGCCAGCCGCCGCGTCCCCGCCAGCTTGTTGAAGTACGCCTGCGGCACCGAGGTGTTCACCTTGTGACTCCCGGCCGGACTCACCCCCTCGTACTTGTAATAGATGCGGGCCGGCGTCTGCAGCGCCCTCTCGAACCGCACCGCCCGAAGCAGCGGTGTCGGACGCCACAGCGCATAGATCTCCCGCACCGGTTCCGGAATCTCGATCCACCGCTCCGCACTGATCTCCTGCTCGATCAGATTCCTCGGAAACAACCCCTCCATCGCTTCCGGCGTCAGCGGCTCCCGCGTCCCCGGATGCAACGGCGGCGGCAACGGCTCCGGAAAATCGGCGTTCAGGTTGTACCATGCGGACGGAATCTCCGCCTGGGTCAGGTCGAATCGCGTGGGGCCACTCATGGATGCATCGCCTTGCCGTTCATCCTTCAAGGGCCGCCCCCCCCTGACCAGCCCTACCGTGCCATTTCCCCACCAGAACTTGCCCTGCCGGCGCCCGGCCCCCACCGGTCCGCCATGCCGCCTTCATCGCCGCCGGTCCGGGGCTCACCGCGGGGATGGAGGAACGGCCACGCCTCCCTGCCCGGCCGCACCCACCAGCAGATCGAGCATGGCACGGTCGGCTTGCCGCCCTTCCAGGGGTTCGTACTCCACATCGCGCCGGTTGGAATCGAGGGGGCCGAAGCTCCCGCCGAAATTCCACAGGGCCCAGCCCAGGCCGGCCCGGCGATAATTCGCCAGCATGTCGCGCATCCAGGCCAGAGCCACCGGGTGCGGGGTCTGATGATGCACACCCCACTCCCCCACCATCACGCCCACCCCGCGTTCCCGCAGCTCGATCCAGGGCTGGATCGTTTCCCGCCACAGCCAGTCGCGTCCCAACGCCTCCGGGTAGCGGAACGGTTCCACCGTGTCGCCATCCCGATACTCGACGGTGCCGACCTGGCGTTCGCCCCAATCCATGCTCCCGGGCCGCAGCACCACCTCGACCGCACCCGGCCGTTCGGGAAGCAATCCCACCTCCCGGAAGGTCAGCCAGTCGCCGTCGGTGTTGGCAACGGTCACCCGTGCCGAACCGGCGGGGATCACGGCGGTGTAGTCCCGCCGGTAGAAATTCTGATAGCTGTTCCATTCCGGTCGATGCACCACCTCGGCCCATTCGCCTTCCCCCGCCCCGGGCACGAAAAGCTTGTCGAGCAGAACGGCGTTGTCGGCCCGCACCACCAGCCGGGCGCGTGAGGAGACCTGGTTGACGTGCACCCGAAGGCGGGTGGGCACCGGGAAAGGTCCGGCCAGGACGAGCGGGCTCTGGTATTCCTGTTTCATGGAACCGTACAGGTGATGATTGACACGCGAGGCGGGCCAGACGGGAACCGGCCAGGAATCGGACCCGGTCACCCAACTGGCGCGGTAATGGGTGAGCCCGAACGGCGCGTAACCGCGGGTCGCCTGGGCCACCCGCAGGGGGATGAGTTCGGGGACGGGCATGCGCCCGTACTCGAGTCCGTCGGCAATGATCAGGCGTTCGGGATCCTCCGCCCGGATGGCGGCAACGAGACGGGCCACGACATTCGAATACACCAGGGCGGACACCCCGTGGGGTTCGTTGAACAGGTTGAAGCTGACGTGGGAATTCGGACGGCCGGCGTACCGTCGGGCGAGGGTGGACCAATGCAGTGCCGCCACCCGTTGCGCCTCGGGATCGGTGAAGAGGTCCAGCGGTTCGGGCGGCGACGCGACAGTGAACCCGGCGATGCGGTGGAAATTGACGCACACATGAATGCCGTGGCGCTCCCCGTACACCATGACGCGGTCCAGGTCCTCAAGCGCCGCGGACGAGAACTCGGTCCAGTTGGTGCCGACGATCAGAGTGCGGTAGTCGATGGGCAACCGGACGAAATTGAACCCCAGCCGCGCCAGGAGCTGAAACTCCGCCTCCTCGAACGGCCGGGTGGCCCAGTCGCGATGAAACCGGTTGAGCAGGTTGAAACCGCGCCACTCCGGCAACCGGTCCCACGAGGCGTCCGGCAACGGAGCCGGCCGGGCAGCCGCCACCGGCGAAACGATGAGGGCCAGCAGGGCACCAACCACGGCGAAACAACGCGACGACATGCGGTCACTCTAAGGATCGACCGGCACCCGCAAAGCGAATCGTGACGAAAGCGACCCGCCATGAATCCACTCGCAGATGCCCCCGGTGCATCCCGGAGTTGTGGGTGAAGAGGCAGCGAATCGGAGGGACGAGCTCCGCGAGTCCTCAACCCAACGCTCCACACCGTTGCGGCCTCGTGGAACTCGGCCCTCCGAAGCGCCGCTTCGCGGAGTTCGCACCTCGACCGACAACTTCAGAACTCACGGGTATCCCCGTTCACGCAAGCCATGTCCTGCAAATTCACCATGAACCGGTGAAAAAACGTCCGTGATCCGGCGACATATCGATGAGCCCCTCCGGCGCGCCCTGGGCGATACTCCGGTCGTCCTCCTCAACGGGGCCCGCCAGACCGGTAAGACCACTCTCGCTCAGGCCATCGGCCAACGTTCCGGTGCCACCTACTTCACCCTCGACGATGCCGCCACCCTCGCGCTGGCCACCGCGGATCCGACCGGGTTCATCCGAAACCTTTCCGGACCTGTCGTCCTCGATGAAATCCAGCAAGCCCCGGACTTGTTCCCTGCCATCAAGCTGGCCGTGGACCAGCATCGAGTGGCCGGCCGCTTCCTGCTGACGGCGTCCGCCAACGTCATGATCCCGCCGCGATTGTCGGAATCGCTGGCCGGGCGGATGGAGATCGTTCCGATTGGGCGACCGGGTGCTTCCATCAGGAGATCGACTCTGGCTCGTGCCCTTGCCGTCCTTGTGGCAGCCATGACTCCGCTCCATCGCCCGGCCGGTCGCGGAAGAGACAAAGCCGGCTGCCGCCCGCCCCGGGACGCCGTCAACGCCGTGGCGCCGGAGGCAGCACGATGCTGTCAGGAAACGCGGCGTACCATGTGAACCAGTACGCCTCCACCAGCGGAACGTCGACGGGTGCTCCCTCCGCCCCGTGCACCTTCACCCGGCCGCGTTCCGACTGGATCTCCACCGGCCACGGGAATCCCGGCAGTTCCATGCGTTCACCCTCCAGCCAGGAAAGCACCTCCACCGGCACACAGACCGCATGCTCCCCGTACCGGAAACCCGCCACCGGCTGCATCGGCGGCAGACGGGGGTCCTCCCGGCTGACAGGTGCCGATGGTGACTCCACCTGGAAGCGTCCCTGGCCACGTTCCATCGGTCCGGTCCGATAAAACCTTCCTTGCCGCGCGTCCCCGACCAGCACCTGGGTCGCGGGATGTTGCCGCCGCCAATCGCCCCATCGAAGCACGGGCGCCGGGACGGCCGTCAATCGCACCCCGGAATGCAAACCCTCGATCGCCACTCCGCCCAGTTGATGCCAAAGGCTTCCCGTCGCCCGGTCGTACATCACCAGGTTGCACTCATAGACCGCCCCCTCATTGCCAAACGTGGCCCGACGCCTCCCGACGCGTGCGACAAACGCGACCGCCGACGCCGACCATGGACAATACGTCACGCAGATCGGTTCGGAACCGAACCGGTCGTTCACAATCTCCCGCTGCGAGAGGATCCAGAGTGGATACGCCCGCGCTTCCGAACCGCGAACCACCCCGATGACCCAGTCGTCGTCCTCCAGTCCCGACGTGTTCGGTGCCGTGGCCGCGAACACCGGATCGGTCACCGCCGGAATGGCGTCCCGCCCCCTGGCCGGATGCAGTTGACCCCCCGCGTTGGCAACCATGAACGTCCGGCCCCGGGGCACGAGGCCCGGAACGGCAATTCCGGATCGCACCATTCCCACGACCGCGAGCACCGCCACGCCCGCCACCCCTCCCAGTGCAACCCACGGCCGCCTGGAAATCCGGGCGCGAACTTCATTCCACCCGCGCACCCACCAGGCCGGTCCGGAAACCCTGGTTGCCGTCGATGCTGACGTCCCCAGTTCGCGTTCGGTCCTGGACCAGATCGACGGCCAATCCACCCCCTCGCAAACCTGGAACCGAACCCGGTAATACACCGCCGGACAATCCCGGCGCGCGCAGTAGCCCATCTGGAGACGGCGTTGCTTCTCCGTCAACCCCTCCGCTTCCGCCGATCCGGGTCCCGCCGCAATCAGGTCCTCACCGGACACCTCGATGCCGCACGAAACACATGAGCACGACATCGACCTCCTCAAAACCCCGGCCATCGCCGGGCCGCCCATTCCCGACTCCCCGAAGGCCGGCGCCATGGCGCCAACCAGTCGCGCCAGCAATCGAATCTCAACCTGCTGTTCCATGCTCGGTTCAACGGCTCGCAACCTCCGGGTCCTTCGGCCGGTACCAGATCCAGTCACGTGTCGGCTCGTAGGGATACAGAGGGTCGTCCCGCAACGCCCGGGTGAAATTGTGAAACTTCACATGACCATCCACGAACAACACCGGCGAATAGAACGCCGGCGGAGCCACCACCGGATCGTGGTAGGTCGAAGCCCCGCGAGCCCGGTGCCATTGCACCCAAACCGCCGGTTCCCCCGCGCATCCCCACGGCCGCGCCGGCGGCTCATACATCGAAATATAGCGTGATGGCTCGCGAACCCAGTTCTCCGCCTTGCCCGCCATCCCGTCCTCCGGATCCTCCTGCGGCTCCCGCGTCGCCGCCACCGTGAGCCTGGTGAACTGTCCGGCGTTGTAATTGTAACTGCAACCCAGCTCCTCCCACTTCCGGTCCGGCATCCCGGGACAATCCGCGCACGCCTGCCACGGTACACCGCGATCCCGCGGACACTCAAATGTCGCCTCCGCGGGCACGTACGGATTCAGGGGACGCAACTCCTTCGGCGCATAGATCGTCATCGGGTGATCCTCCGTCTTCTGCATCGCCCCCCCCATCGTGTACCGAACGTCATACGTTCGTATCAACCGCCCCGTGACGGGATCCCGACGCTCGACGCGCGAAGGCGGGTAATGGGACCGGTAATCCTCCATGTACAGGCGTATGCCGATTCCGATCTGCCGCAGATTGTTGATGCAGGTCGTCTCGTGCGCCCGTTCCTTCGCCTGACTCAACCCCGGCAACAACAAACTCGCCAGGATCCCAATGATCGCAATCACCACCAGCAACTCGATCAGCGTGAATCCACGCCGTGTTCTCGTCTTCATAAGGGTCGATTCCGGATGACACACGACCGCCCGGGATCCGCCGCACTTCGCCACTCCACCCCAACACCATCCCGTCGCGAACCGCTTCTTCTGCCGGGCGTTGATGTTCTCGGATTACATTAGTGCGTAACGGAGGTCAAGCCTTGTCTTCCAGCCGGCAGGAATGTCGGTGAGGAGGCAGCCAATCGGAGGGACAAGCTCCGCGAGTCCTCAGCCCAACGCACCCCATCGTTGCGGCCTCGTGGAACTCGGCCCTCCGAGGCGATGCTTCGCGAAGTTCGCGCCTCTCCCCACAATTCCGGGATGCACGGCCCTCCGGGCCAGTTCGCAGTGTGGCATTGGCCCACGCCCGCGGTTCTGGTATCCGAATCCCGGCCCTGATAGAAGTTGCCCCCTCCGCCCTGCCCAACCCCTCATGCCACCGGACATCTTCCCGCCCCACCCAGTCCCGTATCCACGGCGCCGTCCAGGGAGGGTCTGGATCACCGCCCTGGCCTGCATCGTGTCATGGATGGTCACCGCCCCGGCCCCGGCCCTCGACCCAGGCACGGCCCTTTGGCCCCAGTTTCGCGGGCCCGACGGCGCCGGCGTCAGCGCCGACCCCAGGGTTCCGGACACCTGGTCGGCCACTGAAAACGTGGCGTGGAAGACCGACCTTCCCGGTCGCAGCTGGTCTTCACCCATCGTCTGGGGACCACGCGTGTTCGTCACGACGGTGGTGAACTCGGGCGAGTCCGAGGAACCCAGGAAGGGCCTCTATTTCGGCGGGGACCGACCAGAACCACCCGGGTCGGAACATGAATGGAAGGTGCTCTGCCTGGACCTGGAAACCGGAGCCATCGCCTGGGAACGGACCGTTCACCGCGGCCTGCCCCCCACCCCCATCCACCTCAAGAGCAGCTACGGCGCCGAAACCCCTGTGACCGACGGCCAACGGGTGTATGCCCTCTTTGGTGGCATCGGCCTGTTTGCCCTGACACCCGACGGCAACCCTGCCTGGTCCAGGCCACTGGAACCGCGCCGGATGCGTTACGGCTGGGGCACGGCGTCGTCGCCCGTCCTGCACGGCGGTCGCCTCTTCCTGGTCAACGACAACGAGGAACGCGCCGAACTGTTGGCCATCGAAGCCGCCACCGGACGCGAATTGTGGCGCGTGGACCGCGACGAAAAGAGCAACTGGGCGACACCCTTCCTCTGGCGGAACGACCGGCGCACGGAACTGGTCACCCCGGGCAGCGGCGCGGTGCGCAGCTACGATCTCGAGGGCCGGCTGTTGTGGTCGTTCTCCGGGATGTCCGGCATCGCCATCCCCACCCCGGTCGCCGGCAGCGGACTGCTCTTCGTCAGCTCTGGTTACGTGGGCGACGCGCTCCGCCCGCTGTATGCCGTCCGCCCCGGCGCCCAGGGCGACATCACGCTGACCCCGGACGAAACCCGCAATGCCTTCATCGCCTGGTCGAACCCGGTCGGCGGCCCCTACAACCCCTCGCCCCTCCACTACGATGGCCGGGTCCATGTCCTGTATGATCGCGGGCTGGTGAGCGCCTTCGAGGCCGCCACCGGTCGCTTGCTCTACGACCGCGAACGTCTGCCCCGGGGTTTCGCCTTCACCTCCTCCCCCTGGGCCGCCAACGGACGGGTGTTCTTCCTCAACGAAGACGGCGTCTGCTACGTCCTGCGTGCCGGCGACAGCTTCGAACTGCTCCATACCAACACGCTGGCGGACGACGACATGTGCATGGCCACACCCGCCCTGGCCGGGGACCGGTTGCTGATCCGCACCTCGGCCCGCCTTTACTGCCTGCGCACCGCCCGTCCGGAGGCCGGCCGCGGGTCCACAACAAACCCCCAGTAAAACCAGTTGACCCATGAGCAAGTACATCGATGGATTCGTCCTCCCGCTGCCCGACGACAAAGTGGAGGTCTACCGAGAAACGGCATCCAAGGCGGCCGCGATCTGGAAAGAGCACGGTGCCCTCGAATACGTCGAGGCGATTGGTGACGACATGGAGGCCCAGGACATGGTCCCGTTTCCGAGGATGGCCGGTGCCGGGCCGAACGAGAAGGTCGTGATGGCCTATATCGTGTACCGCTCTCGTGAGCATCGCGACGAGGTCAACGCCAAGATCATGGCCGATCCGCGGATCAAGGCGATGTGCGACCCGGAGCATCCGATCTTCGACTACAAGCGGATGGCTTTCGGCGGGTTCAAGTGCTTCGTCGAGGCCTAGCCGGTGGACGGTTCGGGGAGGATTCCCGCATCGCACAAGTCCTCCGACTTATTGCCCGGGGGTCCCTCGGCGGATGCGCCTGTGGAGAGCGCGAACGATCGCAGCATTCCATGGGGCGCGGTCGGGGACTTCTCCTCCGGCGATCGGAGCCGTTGCCACGGGGCCTGAAGAGGCTTGGCTTGAAGGAATCGGACGGTGTAGAGCCGTGGGCATGGATTCCGCGAGATCCAGGTCCATGAGCCCGGGTCATTTCACGGCCGGTCAGGTCGCCGGTTGTCCTGCGGTGGCGTCCGGGATGACCGCGAACATCGAGAGGGTTGGGGAGGGTTCCCGATGCCGGCACCATGTACGAGGTCGGGTCTGATGATGCGACTTCGGCTGGGTGTCGGGATGCTGCTGACATCGGGCGGGACGCTTGCCTCGACCGAATCGGTCGGACTCATGGAATCCCCTCCGTTTCGAGTCAGTCAGATGGCGGTCGAACTCAGCGGTGCGCCCATGGTGACCTTGACGCCACACCGCATCACTTCCGTCGTCTATGGGAATCGAGTCACCAATGTCGTGTTCGATAATGAATCTCCGGTCCAGGAAGGCACCGCGGCTGGGATCGGAGTCGCGTTCTGGGGGGATCCACGGGCAGGCAGCCCGCCGGCGCGGCCGCAGCCCAGATACGTCATCGATCGTTGGAACGTGGAAGGCGGACTGCCCGCTCACAGGATCCTTTCCCTTCTTCAGACCCGCGATGGTTTCCTCTGGATGGGCAAAGTCCGCGCCCTGGTGCGCTTCGACGGCGTCCGCTTCACCACGTTCGACGCGGGGAACACTCCCGAGCTGCGGGACCATCGATCCATCGGACGCTGCCTGTACGAGGACCCGGAGGGCCGGCTGTGGATTGGCACGGGAAACGGGGTCCTCTGCCGCGCAGGAGGTCAGTTCGTCCGGTTTCCCGGAGACATGGAATTGCAGGGCGAAGCGATCAACGCCATTGCCGGGCGCGCTGCGGGCGGATTCTGGATCGGCGCGGATCGCGGCCTGGGTCTTTGGGAGGGCGACGGCGTTCAATGGATGGAGATCCCCGGGGTCAGCCGGGTCCTGTCGCTCGCCGAAGCGGCCGACGGCAGAGTGTGGCTCGGCACGCCCGGTTCGGTGACCTATTACGACACGGCGTCGCGCCAGGTTCTTCGGGCCTGGACCCATTCCGACTTGAGAACGAGAGCGGCGCCCATCGACGTTCTCGGGTTGCTCCTCGACCGCCGGCAGCGCCTGTGGATTGCCTCCACTCATGGCATCGCGCTGCTGAACTCACCGGATGCATCGCCCGTTCGCCTCGATATCCGGGAGGTACGTACCAGCATTGGCCTCGCGGAGGATGGTCAGGGCAACATCTGGGCCACCAACGGGTCCGACTATGTCGATCATCTTGGCAGCTTGTTTCGACTGGTGGAGGAACAAGGGAGGATTCTCCCCGTCCCCGTCGGCCCGATGATGGGAATCAAACTGTGCATCTGGGTGGATCGCGACGGTGCGGTCTGGGCGGGTGGCTGGGACGGTCTCGCCCGGGTGCGTGCCCTGCCTTTTGCGGTCCTGTCGTTCGATGGACCGTCAACCCGGGGCCATTTTTCCTTGGCGGAGGATCCGGCAGGAGCCCTCTGGCTCGGGGGTCTTTACTTCTTCGGACGCTGGTCGGGCCAGGAGTTAGCCATCCTCGACACGCAACGCCTCTTCAACGTGCGCACCCGGCTGCTCCAGTACCCGCTCGTGTTGGCCGGTTCGTCCGATGGCACTTGGGCGAGTCACAGTTCTGGCGGGCTCTTTCGGTTGCCGCTGCAATCCCCTGAATCGGAACCCGGGGACCCGTTTCCGCGCCGCTTTCAGGAACTGGGCGAGTTGCGGGCGCTGCACGCCAGCCGTTCGGGCGGGCTCTGGCTTGGCACTTCGAATCGTCTTTTTCTTGCCGCCGACGCGACCCGGGCCGTGCCGATGGGTGATTTCGAGTTCCCGGGGATCCATGCGTTCATCGAGGACCGCCGGACCAACCTCTGGATCGGAACCCAGGGCGGACTGTACCGGCTCGACCCCACCGGCCGCATCGAGGGCCTGACGGAACCGTTCGACCGGGGCGACACCGCCGTGATCGCCCTGCATGCCACGGAAGAAGGAGAACTCTGGCTGGGGACGCGGCAGGGTCTGCAACGGTTCGCGATGGGCGAGTTCGCACGGTTCGGTCCGGAGTCCGGCCTTCCTCAACTGGCCATTCACGGCATCCTCGAAGACGATTCCGGACGCCTGTGGATGAGTTGCGATGCGGGCGTGGTCCGGGTTGCGCTGGACGAACTGAGGCTTTGGTTGCGGGAACCCGCGCGTCAGCCTGCCGTCGCCATCTTCGGAACCGCGGATGGCGTCGCGACCCTCCGGGGCCGGGTCGGCGCTCAAACGTGTATCAAAGGCAGCGACGGTCGCCTGTGGTTCTCGAAGGATGGGTCCCTGGTGGTGGTGGATCCTTCCGAATGCCCCACCGCCCCACCGCCCCAGGTCCATATCGAAAGTGCGATCGCGGATGGGGAGATCCTGAACCTTGCTCCGTTCCACTCCGTCGCGGACCGGTTACCCCGCCCGGAGGCCGCGCGTGGGGCCGAAGCGGCGATCGATCTTCGTTCCGGGCAGGGACGCCACCTCGAGTTTCGCTTTACCGCCACCAGTCTGCATTCGCCCGAGCGCGTGCTCCTCCGCTACCGGCTGGATGGCCACGATCCCGATTGGATCGAGGCCGGCTCCGTCCGCCGTGCGAGCTATGCGAACCTCCGACCGGGCCGGTACCGCTTCCGGGTTCAGGCGCGGAATCACGAGGGCCGCTGGAGCGAGGACGACGCCGTGGTGGCGTTCCGCCTGACTCCCTTCTTATGGGAGAGCCGGCCCTTTTACCTCACTTGTGGGTTGGGCCTGTTCGGAGGCACCGCGGCTGCGGTGATCTGGCGGTTGCGCCGCCAGCGCCGCCGCCTCGATGCCGAGCGCCGGCATGCCCTGGAAACCGAGCGCGCGCGGATCGCCCGCGATTTGCACGATCATCTCGGTTCACGACTGACGGCGGCGGCCTTTACCGGCGGGACCGGCGTTGAGCATCACGTTCGCGAGTCCCTGGGCGAACTCGGTGACCTGATCTGGGCCGTCCATCCGGAACACGATACCCTCCCCAGCCTGGCCGGATTCATCATCGACCATGCCAGCCGGTTCCTCGGCGCCGCCGGACTGACCCTGAAGGCGGACATCCCGCCCGATCTGCCCGATGTCCCGGTGGCCGTCCATCTGCGTCGGGATGTCGCCGGCATGTTCAAGGAAGCCCTTCGCAATGTCGTCCAGCACGCCCACGCCACCCATGTCTCCATCCGGTTGCGAGTCCGGGAAGGTTTGCTCGAACTGTCCATCGAAGACAACGGATGCGGGTTCGATGGCGAGCCCGGCGTTCCCTCCTCCGGGCAGTCGTTCGTCCGGGGACGCGGCCTTCGGAACCTCCGAACCCGTTGTGCCGAACTCGGCGGTCACTGCGAAATCCGCTCCCGGCCGGGTTGCGGCGTCGAGGTCCGGCTTGTCGTGCCCATGAGCCTCCCCAATCCGAAGGCGTTCGGATCCCGATGAGTCGCCAGGTTCGAATCGCCCTGGTCGAAGACTCCGACCCGTTGCGGAGCCTGCTGCGGTCCACCCTCGATGCCCGGGACGGATGGTCGGTCGTCGCCGACTGCGGCAGCGCCGAGGACGCCCTCGAACGCATCCCCGATGCGAAACCGGACATCATCCTGTTGGACATCGTCCTCGGCGCCGACGATGACGGCATCAAACTCATTGCGCCGCTCAAACGGGCGTTGCCCGGAGCCCGGGTGGTCATGCTCACGGTCGTTGAAAACGACACCGCCATCTCGCGCGCCATCCATGCCGGAGCCTGCGGATACATCGTGAAGCGCGAAAAGGCTCATCTGATCGCCGGGTTGGAGGATGTCCTCGCGGACCGTGCACCGGCCATGAGCCCTTCCGTCGCCTGCCGGCTCTGGAACCTGGCGCAGCGGTACCTCCTGGCGGTTCCCCCCGGCGATCACGGCCTCACTCCCCGTGAATGGGACGTGCTCCGTCACGGTTCCCGAGGCAAACAACAGGGCGAGATCGCCCTGGAACTCGGCATCGAGATCAACACCGTCAAGAAGCACTGCAGCCACATCTACCGGAAACTGGGTGTGAACTCGATGCGCGAGGCGGTGCTCAAGGTTCAGGGTCTTCCACCCCTCCCCGACGAATAGCCGGATCCGCCCTCACCTTCCCGCGTGACCCCTCGCGAGGGGTCGGGAGGTCGTGCCGGCCACCCGGCATCACCCGCAAGGAGTATTCCCGGACGACCCGGCCCGCTGGCATGCTTCTCAAGCCCCTGAAGGCCCAACACACCGCCACTTCAAGAATGACCTCGCCAGAAAGCCACCCAGTCCGAAGTCGCCGACCCTCTTCCGCCTCCATGGACTGGCGATTGTCCCGCGTGGAGTCCCAGGCTCGATCTGCCGTCCTCGCGTCCGTGAAACGCCTCCCTGCCGGACTGATCCTGGCATTTTTTTGCGCTTCGGCCTCCGCCCAGCCCATTGCGGATTCCGTGTCCGGATTCTCGAACGTCCAGGGCGCCAACAACTGGCATTACGGCTACTACAATGTCACCGCCGACACGACACCCGGTTATGATCCCGAACACGACTTCACTCCATTCCCTGTCTTCGAACCGGGCAACCTCGGGAGCCCTGCCTGGAGGATCGGCTCGTTCTGGACCGAAGTCACCGCCACCAGCGCGCATCCCCATGCCGGGGACGCTCAGGAACATTGGGCGATCCGGCGGTGGATCAGCGGGACGACGGGCCTGGTGCGCATCTCTGGTCACCTCGCCAAACATTCCGCCGGCGGCAATGGCGTCCGGTTCACCGTGTACATCAACGGACGGAAGGTGTTCGAACGCCTGGTGAGCGGGGGCGACACGGCGGGTTCCGGCTACAGCTTTGGTGTTGGACTGAAGGAGGGCGACAGGGTCGATTTCGCAGTGGATGCCGCCGGGGACATCTTCTACGACACGCTGGTTCACTCCATCCAGATCGAGCCGGCGGAATGGGTGATGACTTCCGCAACCGCCATTGAAATCGGGACGCCCACCGTACCCGGAACCACCTACCAGCTTCTCCGCTCCCCCGATCTGGCCAACTGGAGCCCGGTCGCGGCCCCGTTCGTGGGCACCGGGGACACCCTCTATCACCTCTTCTCGACTCGGGAGTTCGGGACACCCGGCTACTTCAAGGCTGAGGTTGTTCCGGAATAGGTCATCGGAACTCTGGACCCTCCCGGAATCCGCACCCTTTTCGACCGGCCCTGACAACGTGCGGACGTTTTCCGCCGTGCTGCGCTCTGCTGCGACCCGACAACGACGCCCATTTCCACGATCACATGATAAAGCCCACCCCTGAAGTACCACCGACAGCGCAATCTTCCCACGGGCAATTACGCCCGGCGCGAACTCCCCTTGGCCCCGTCCTTGAGCCTCTGTCGCCGAATCGGCGTCTGCGCGCTTCCCTGACTGATTTCCAGCCGCGGATCTCAACGCCGACCGTTCTTCATGCCCGGGCTTCTGCCGTCAAGGCGCTGACTGTTTCGCTGTCAATGCTGATGGCCGGGTTGCTCACGGTGCGGGCTGACGGCCCCCTCACCCACGCCGGCAATCACAGCGACGCCATCTCTCCTGCCGGGGACGAGGACACATGGACCTTCACCGCCCAGGAGGGTGATCGCATTTACCTGCGCGCCAGCCAGACCAGCGGCGGCACGACTTTCGCCCCGCGCCTCCGCGTCTTCGATGCCGGACAAAACCTGGTCGGACGGGCGGCCGGAGCCAGTGATTCCTCGACGTCTTCCGCCCGCCTGGACCATGTCGCCACCTCCACCGGGACGTTCACGGTCATCGTGGATTCCGCACTGGCCAATGGCACCGGCAACTACCGCATGGATTTCGTGCGCCAACCCGGGGACGCCGCGGTCCCCTCCGGCGAAACCGGCGGCCCGCTGCCCAACGAATCCCGCTCCGAAGGCGCCATCGCCATCGGCGACCTGGACGTCTGGAGCTTCGAGGCGGCGACGGGCAACTCGGTGCTGCTCCGGCTGGCACAACTCTCCGGCGGCACGGGATTCGTTCCCCGGATGCGCGTGTTCGGCGCTGATGGAGGACTCCTGGCTGAGGCGGCTGGTGGTTCCAACTCGAGCACTTCCGAGGCGCGGCTGCTGTTTCAACCCACGGCGGAGGGCACGTTCATGCTCGCCATCGACTCCGCCACCGCCGAAGGCACGGGCAATTACCGGATTCACCGGCTGCAACTCCCAGGCGCCGTGACCACGCCATCGGGCGACACGGGAGGCCCGCTCACCAGCGGGGGGAACCACGATGGGGCGATCAGCCTCGGTGACATGGATGCGTGGACGTTCGAAGCGGCGGCCGGCGAGCGCGTATTTTTGCGCGCGGCGCAAACTTCGGGTGATGCCACCTTCGCCCCACGCCTCCAGGTCTATGATGCCCGGGGTCTCCTCGTGGGCCACGCGGCGGGCGCAAGCAACTCGAATGCGTCTGAAGCGCGGCTGGATTTTGTGCCGGACGAGGAAGGAAGCTTCACGGTCGTGCTCGATTCCAGCCTGGTCGAGGGCACCGGCAACTACCGGCTGTTCTATCTGAAATCGCCCGGCTCGTTCATCACCCCGCCCTTGGACGATGGCATGCCGCTCGTCACCGGCAATCAGGACGGCAGCACCACGCTCGGCGACCTGGACGTTTGGACCTTCACCGCCAATGCCGGGGACCGGGTGACGCTCGGCCTGACTCAGTTGACGGGCGCCGCGACCTACGCACCCCGCGCGAGGGTGTACGATGGCAACGGCACGCTGGTCGGATACAGCGTGGACACCGTCCCGGGCAGTGCCTCGGCCAGCACGCTCAAACTCATCCTGCCGACCACCGGCACGTTCAACGTGGTCCTGGACTCCCTGTTGATAGGAGGTTCAGGCAACTATCGGATCAACTATCTGCTCGAAGCCGGGCCGTTCTCGCCCGAGCCCGCGAACGGAACAACCCTGACAAACGGCGGGAATCACGAAGGGGCTATTGCGGTAGGGGAGGAGGACCCCTGGATCTTTGAAGTGTCTGCGGGCGAGCAGGTGTTCCTGCGCCTGGCCGGGCTCACCGGCGGTTCGGGCAACTCCGCCATACCCACGCTCCGATTGGGTGTCTATGGGCCCGAGGGTGAGTTGGTCGCGAGCACTTCGGCTCACAACGACGCCAGCATCAGCTTCGTGACCGGGGTGGCGGGCAGCTACACTGCCCTGGTCAGTTTCGGAACCGGCCTGACCGGCACCTATCGCCTGCACTACTTGAAGCTTCCCAGTGCCTTCACCATCCCCGGCGGGGACGAGGGCGGGCCGCTGGCCAACGGCGGCAACCACGAAGGTGCCGTTACGCTGGCCGATCTGGATCCCTGGACCTTTGAAGTGTCTGCGGGCGAGCAGGTGTTCCTGCGCCTGGCCGGGCTCACCGGGGGTTCGGGCAACTCCGCCATACCCACGCTCCGATTGGGTGTCTATGGGCCCGAGGGTGAGTTGGTCGCGAGCACTTCGGCTCACAACGACGCCAGCATCAGCTTCGTGACCGGGGTGGCGGGCAGTTACACTGCCCTGGTCAGTTTCGGAACCGGCCTGACCGGCACCTACCGCCTGCACTACTTGAAGCTTCCCAGTGCCTTCACCATCCCCGGCGGGGACGAGGGTGGGCCGCTGGCCAACGGCGGCAACCACGAAGGCGCCGTCACACTCGCCGATCTGGATCCCTGGACCTTTGAAGTGTCTGCGGGCGAGCAGGTGCTCCTGCGCCTGGCCGCGCTCACCGGTGGTTCGGGCAACTCCGCCATACCCACGCTCCGATTGGGTGTCTATGGGCCCGATGGCGAGTTGGTCGCGAGCACTTCGGCTCACAATGACGCCAGCATCAGCTTCGTGACCGGGGTGGCGGGCAGCTACACTGCCCTGGTCAGTTTCGGAACCGGCCTGATCGGCACCTACCGGCTCCACTACCTGAAGATCCCGGGCGCGTTCATCATCCCCGGCGGGGACGAGGGCGGGCCGTTGACCAACGGCGGCAACCATGAAGGCGCCGTCACACTCGCCGATCTGGATCCCTGGACGTTTGAAGCGGATCAAGGGAACAACATCACTCTGCAAGTCCAGGAAGTGACCACAACGAGCCTGACGCCGTTGCTCCTGCTCTATGGTCCCGATGGTCAGTTCATCGGCTCCCACACGCACGCCAGCCTGGCGCAGCTCAACTTCACCGCCCCGGACAGCGGCATTTTCCTGGTGGTGGTGGCCAACAACACCGCGGGTGGCACCGGCAACTATCAAATCTCCGCCACCGGCCTGCCCGAGCAGGGCAAGCAACTGCGCGTGGCTTGGCAGCGGGACGCGCTGCAGAACGAGACCGTGACCGTGAACTGGCCGTCCGCGCTGACAGGGCATGTGTTGCAGTGGAGCGAGGTCGTCGATGACCCGGATGGCTGGGAGGACATCGGCGCGGTGAACGACAACGGCCTCAACGTGCGGATCACGATCCCTGTCGAACCCGGGCAACGGTTCTTCCGGCTGCGCCCGCCGACGCCTTGAAGCCATGCCTGCCACCCACCTGGACTTCACCATGCCCGATGAAGATGCCCAACGACTCCCTCGGCAGCGCGGGAAAGGCAGACCGTTCGATCCCGCAGGCTGAAGACGAACCAGGATGACCTGTACAACCTCCAAGACCACTCAAGCACACCAACACCGTCCATGATATGAAACGACACTGCATCTCCACCCTGCTGACCCTTCTCGTGATCTCGGGCGCGGCGACAACGTCGAGGGTTGCCAAAGGCGAACCTCCGACCCTGATCGTGGCGCCATTCACCGGGGACCGGGTTCACATCCAGTACTGGCAGCCCGCGCTGGGCAGCGGGCTGGCCGACATGCTGGTCACGGAGGTCGGAAGAATCGGCAAGTTCACCGTGCTCGAAACGATCCATCTCGATGTGCTCAAGGACGAAATCCGCGAGGGCCAGGACGGCTGGATCGACGCGGCTGAGATGGTCGAGAAGGGCGGGTTTGCCGCCGCGGACTTCATGCTGACCGGCAAGGTCACGCGCTTCGGCGCCCAGGAATCCAATACCGGCGTCGGCGGCATCGCCCGGCGCGTGGGCCTGGGCAACGTGGGCATCCGGCAGAGTTCGGTCGATGTGCGGATCGACTGGCGGCTGGTGGATGCCTCGCACCGGCGGGTCATCAAGACCGGTTCGGCCACGGCGGAAAAGAGAGGCACGAGCTTCAATGTTTCCGGATTCGGCAGGGGCAGCGGGGGCGGCATCAGTCACGACAACCGTGAGTTCATGGACAGCGCTCTGGTCAAGGCCACGGTCGATGCGCTCGGGATGATTGTCGAGGAACTGCGGCCCGTGACACTGCCGGAGTCCGGTCGCGTGAAGCGGATCGCCGCCAGGGATCAGGCCGCGGGTGCCGCGGCGAGCGCTGAGTTCCAGGCCAGGCGCGCCACGGCGGGCAAGGTGCTTGCCGCACCGAGCCGGCAGGCGATCATCGTGTCGCTTGGCAAGGCGCAGGGCTTCAGGGACGGCGAGAAGCTGAATCTCTACGAGGCCATCGAGATCCGGGATGAGCATGACGTGGTTGTCTTTACGGAGGAGAAGCTGGTGGGGGAATTGACCATCCAATCGGCCCAGGAGGAGAGAAGCCGGGCGGTTTACGAGGGCGATCTCGAGGTCAAGGCCGGCTGGGTGGTCAAGGCGAAGTAGGCGTCCCGCAGCCGGAAAGCCGCGCGCGGCACGACCTTCGATCTGAATCCTGGTCCGACCATGAAGGCACCTGGATGGGAGCGTCACCGGATGGCCTTCGTTCGGAAGGCGGCGCTGGCGGTGTTGGGTTCGATCCTTGCCGGGAACGGGATGTCGATGGGGAGGCCGTCGCCGGGCGACGTGGACGAGGCATTCCGCCCCGTCATCGATCCGTTTGTCGTGACCGCGACGGTGCAGGCCGATCATGGAATACTGGTCGCCCTGCGTACAGGAGGCACTGGACGGAACCATTTGGTGCGCCTTCTCCCGAACGGTGATCCCGATCCCGGCTTCGAGGCGGACGTGCGCGGGGATGTGAGCAGCATCATCGTGCTGGGCGATGGCGGGATCGTCCTCGGCGGAGCATTCAGATCGATCGGGGGTGTTGAGCGGGTATTCGCCGCGCGACTTCATCCGGACGGCGCCCTCGATGCGGGCTTCGATCCGAGAGTGTCGGGGGAGGGTTCGTTCACAGGGGTGTACACCACGCTCCTCCTGCCGGACGGGCGGTTCATCCTGGGCGGGATCTTCGACACCGTCGGCGGGATCGAACGCGCTCATCTGGCGAGGATTGAGTCCGACGGTTCGGTCGATCCGGCCTTTGATCCGCGGGTGTCGGCGGATGGCGGATTCGCTTCTGTGAACGCCCTTGTCCGGCAATCTGATGGCCGCATTCTGGTGGGAGGCGGCTTCACGGGGATCGACGGTGTGGCGCGCACCAACCTCGCGCGGCTTCATCCCGACGGGTCGCTTGATCCTGACTTCAATCCCGGCGTGTCCGGCGGCGAATTCGGTGGCGTGTACGCCATCCGCGAGCAGCCGGATGGAATGATCCTGGTCGGGGGCATTTTTCACTCCGTCGCGGGGACCGCACGGACTCACATGGCCCGTCTTCACCCTGATGGCTCGCTGGATATGGGTTTCGATCCACAGATCTCGGGCGCCGGAACCGTCGGCGTGTTCACCATGGGATTGCAGACGGATGCTAGACTCGTCATCGGCGGATTCTTTAAAGCCGTTGGGGGGATCGCTCGCAACGCCATGGCAAGGCTTCTTCCCGACGGGACCATCGATGCCGCCTTCGCTGCCAGCGCCTACGCCGAGGTCGCTGCTCCTGTCGTCTCGGGCGTCCTCATCCAGGGAGACGGGAGCGTGGTGATCGGAGGCAGGTTTGCCGGGGTCAATGGGCAGCCGCGGGCCAATCTTGCGCTGCTCAAGAACGATGCCGCCACGCAAAACCTCGCCGTCACGGCGGCCGACAGGATCGAATGGCTGCGCGGCGGCGCCTCACCGGAGGCGGAAGGTGTCGCGTTCGATCTCTCGACGGACGGGGGCATGATCTGGAGCGCGCTGGGAGCGGGAGTGCGCATTCCGGGAGGCTGGCAACTCACCGATCTCGCGCTTCCAGTCACCGGGTCCGTGAGGGCCCGTGCGCGGGTAACGGATGGGGCCGTCACCTCGGGGCTCGTGGAGACCCTCGCCGACTATGCCCTCATGTCCCCGCCACCTGAGTTCACCGCCGTGACGCTCTCGGGCGACGGTTCGTTGCGCATGGAGTTCACGGCCCCGGCGGGTGAGACCTTCACGGTCCTGGCCACGGATCTCTTGGGTTTGCCGAGGAGTCAGTGGATGCCGATGGGTCCTGCCAGGGAATTGGTCCCGGGCGAATACGAGTTCGTTGGTTCGGCAACCCCAGGCCTTCCGTTCCGATTCTATGTGGTTCGATCCGAACCGCGACTCCGGCTTCGAACCCCCGCCTCCCGCCTCCACCTTCCAGCGAAGCCCGCGACAGGGAACTGAGCCTGAAACGAACTGCCGCATGAAGAAATTGCCTGCCCTCGCATGGATCGTTCCGGCCCTTGCCGCACCTGCTCAGACGTGGACAGAGATAACCACGAACGTCCCCGGGCCGCTGACGATAGCCAGCACCTCATCAAGCCGCACTCAACCTGTTGCCAGTGACGGCACACACCTCTACTTCCTGGGCGCTGCGGGCGTCTATCGGACCGAGGATGGGCGGACGTTTGACACCATCAACGCGGTTCAGGGAACCGGCTCATACAACTTGACGAACCTCTCCTTGAACTTTGTGAAATTCGAGAACGGGTTCGTCTGGGTCGGCGGGGATCTGCTTCAACCGCAGACACCGGTGGGCGCAACAGCGCTCCATCGGCTTCGGCCCGGGGAAGCGACATGGGAGAAGGCCGTTGAATCAGGTATAGCACTCGATTCAGTTCCGATTCTGCGGGACATCGCTTATGACGCCGCGTCTGAGCGTTACTACGTCCCTTCGGTATGGAACGGCGTGTACACGTCTGCAAACGGGATGGACTGGCACCAAGTCACGAATGGATTGCCCGCAGGCACTCAGCCGAAGTCCGTCATAGCCGGGGCAGGGCAAGCACTCGTGAGTGTGCGAATCCCAAATGCTCTGCCTCATGAGATATACAAGACGACGGACCATGGAGCCAGTTGGAGAAAGACAACCGCACCGGTTGGCATTTACCACGGTCAGTTTGTTCGCCACGGCAGCCGGGTTTTCATTCCGATCGATGAGGATCCGCTCAGGGCAAGGTCGCCCGAGGGCATCTACTTCACAGACGACTTCGGTGACTCGTGGACAGAGGCGAGAGCCGGATTGGGGACGGGCGCAAATTTTCAATGGAATCTCACCTCGGACGGATCCACTCTTTTTCTCGGCCACCTTGCGGGAACCAGCATCGAAGGGCCAAAGTTCTCTGTCACTGACGGGATAACGTGGGACAATCTTCCGACCGCGACCGCCTCGTTGCCTGCCAGTCTTGTCCAATCCTGGACCCGGCATGTCTTCCGTCACGGTCCGCACCTGTTTGCGCTTGCCGCGGACAGCTTGGTCCGGCTGCTTCGCATTCCTGTTGCCGATGTCAACTTCACGCCGACTCCGCGCATCGTCGTCACGGAGCACCCTCGATCGGCCGCACTCCTGACGGGCCAAACCCTCGCTTTGAGCGTCAGTGTCTTCGCTGTGAGTGTAGATCCGATCTACCAATGGCAGAAGCAGCCGGCCGGGAGGTTGGGCTACACGAATATTCCCAATGCGACCGCCGCAATGTTCATCGTGGCCAATGCGACAACCAATGATTCCGGCAACTATCGTTGCCTTGTCTCGGACGGCGGAATCTTCGGGCAGCAAACTTCGGCTGCTGGCATCGTGCAGGTGGTCGAGCGCCGCGACGGAGCACACGATCCCACGATGAAACCGGCGAGCATGGGCAGTGGCACCCTCACCCGCCTGTTCGTCCGAAGGGACGGGAGTGTCGTGGCGACCGGTACAAGTGGTGTCATCCAACGCATCGGTCCCGACGGAGGGGTAGTTGACCAAAGATCCGCATGGAGTGCCTTCGGCCTGGACGAGGAAACCACCAGCCACTCCTTTCAGAATGGCATCATCGACTCCCAAGGCCGGCTTGTATGCAGTAGCAATGTTCGACAAGGACAAGGCGGGCGAGGTCCTGGAGGCCGAGTCCCTGTCTTCAAGTACATCATCCAACGGGTATTCGCCGACCAGGCCGGCCTTCCGGATGATCCGTCGTTCAGTCCCATCGAGTTGATTGGGGGCCCGGCGAATTCGATCTCGGAAAGGCCGGGTGTCGGCTACGTCCTCGTCGGAGGGTTCACCAACGTGGTCACCGGCGGGATCACGAACGCCGCGATGCAGGCGACGTTGGTGGACTATCACGGGAGAGTCATCCCGGCTTTCGACGTGCAAAATGGGCCGGGGGCGGAAGCGCTGGCAGAGTTGTTGTCAGTGTCAGGCCGTGAAAACCTCTTCAAAAGGTGGAATTTTGACACAAACTCCCTGGCCAGTGTCGGGCATGATCCGGCTGGATCGATCTGGGTGTTCGGCGGCTTCCAATCCTGGAATGGATTGGATGCCTCGCAACTGATGAAACTCGACTCCAGCGGAAACAAGGCTGCGAACTTCAGCCCTTTCCATACCACCACCGGTTCGAACCTGATCGCTGCCGCGAAGCTCCTTGGGAACGGCCGCGTTCTCGTGTGTCAGGGGGTGGAAGGCGAGCATCTGTTACGTTTGATGAGATCCGATGGCACGTTTGATCCGGTCTTCAACGTCGCCAATGCAACCGTGAGTCCGCAGTTTATCGACGCGGTCGAGCAAGCTGACGGAAAGATCGTGATGATCTTCGGGCGCGAGAACAGCTCTGACACGGCTTCCAACGTGCTCGGCAATGCGGTCAGCAAATACGCGCGGATCAATCCCGATGGAACATTCGATGCCGGATTCGACACCAGCCAGAACCTTGGGATTCCCAGCTGTGTCGCCTACGATCCACGGGGCTATATTTATCTCGGGATGGGACCAGCAGTGATTCGCGTCTTTGCCGCGCCTGCCGAAGTCATCAGCTTGTCGGCGGAGTTCCTCGACGCCGGTCAACTCCGCCTCCGCGTTTCCGGCCCGGCGGGGAGAGCCTTCACCGTTGAAGAGTCCTCGGACCTGGTCGAATGGACGATGTGGACAAATGTTGTAAGCGAGGCGGCGACGACAGACCTGTTGAGATCGATTTCGCCTGAAACCCGGCTGTTCTTCCGAACTCATACCCGTTGAGAGCGGGCCGGCAAACATGTGGCTCACCGAGTCAGCCAGGATCGGGAAGATCACCGTGCTGGAAGCGACCGCCGTCAACGTGCTTAACAACGGCATCCGCCAAGGGCATGACGCGGTTGTATTCGGTGACGACGTTCTGTGACACTGCAAAGACACCATACCATTAAAGCCATGAAGATCGGATTGGATCACGTAGTACGCCTAATCCTGCCCCTCGCGGTCTCGCTGACACTACAGGCGCAGACACCTCTGGCATGCACATCGAAGTCGAGCCTCGTCGTCGGTGGCTTCACCAGCCAGCGAGCCGGAAGCTATTCCTTTATCGAGGGAGCCTACTACTCCCAGGCCAGGGCCGCGGTCGCGGCCCGGTTTCCGAACGTCACATTCGAAGGTTTCACAACGATGGATGCCTCAAGCCTCGTTGTTGTGGACATACTTATCATCGGTTCGGCAGCCGACCGGCAAGGTGCGATCGAGCCGCTCTCCGAGGATGAGCAGGGGGCGGTGATGGAGTTCGTTCGCCACGGCGGGTCGGCAGTCGTCTTCGCCGATAACTCAACATTCGATCCCAGCGCGCCTGCCGCGAACGAGGCCGTTCTCGCCCCGTTTGGAGTCCAAGTCGACGGCACGGTAGGTGGCTTCGCCACCGCTACTGTGACGATGCCGTCGTCGCACCCGGTCACCCGTGGCCCATTTGGCAGTGTCGCTGCGTTTGGTCAGGTATTTCCCGGGGGTCTGACCGATCTAGGCCCGTACGCTGTGTCGCTTGCCACAAATCAGATCGGCGTTGCGCTGGCGGTAATCGAGGCAGGAATGTTGGGTCCCGGGGCGGGTCGGGTGGTCATCTACTCGGACCACGATGCGTTCGCGGACACGACGGTCCCGGGTGCGTTCTCACAGAATGAAGCGTTGTTCCTGAATACATTCGATTACTGCCGCAAGCCATTATGCGGCCCGATTGCCACCATTCGTTGCTCGCAGGTTGAGATTTGCTGGAATGCCACGGTTGGGGCGTCGTACCAGGTGCAGTATCGATCAGATTTGACACCTCCTGGATGGATGGATCTGGGAGCGGCGATAAGCGCTATCGGCGAGGTTCAGTGTGTTACCGACGATGTGCCGTTCGGCCAGCCCCAGAGGTCCTATCGAGTCGTCGTGTTGCCATGATGCAGGGTGGGTAGGAGACGCCTCCAGAAAGGGGTCAGGAGCTTCGTCATTCATTCGTTACGCATCTGTTCCAAGACGCGCCTCGCTCACTCCTCGTCTTGCCCGAAACTCTGCGGCGCCATCGCTTTCCTCCCAACTGCATGGCTACGGCTAAGAGCCTGTCTGAAAACTGGAAGGGGCCCTGGTGTCGCGGAAAAGGCCGGATGGCGAGGCGCGAGGAGGGAGCCTACCCGCCAGCGGTCTGTGACCGAGGAGCAACGAAGCCAGCCGGCCTCTTCCGCGACAACCCTTCGGGCGACGGTCCTTTCGGCCAGGGCCTGCGTTGGCTCGACCGTTACAGCCCGCTGCGGGGATGCGCCGGCCTCGCCGTCCCGCGGCTGCGGGACCAAAACCCTCGTCGCAGGGCCCCTTCCAGTTTTCAGAGAGGCTCTTAGGGCGAAGGGTCACCTTCCGGGCGTTGCGTCGCACTCGTGTTCCTTCGTTCTCGGTGCCTGCCGGAGCGGCGCGATGCGGTTCGGCGGGGTTGGCCCCCGAACGGATGCTGCGCGAGACGTTCGAGGGCCGGGCCGCAGGGCTGGCGGAGGGGAGGCGCGGTGGGAGGCGCGACGGGTGGCACGATGTTAGGTGGGGGGTGGTGCGCGGGGTGGCGATTCCGATTCACGGGGGCGCCGGGTTTGGCGCATCCTCCATGCATGCCAATCACACGTCGCGCCTTTTTCGGATCCACGGCCCTGGCTTCGGCGGCCGGGCTGGTTGGGGGTCTTCCAACATCGGGGGCGGCGGTTGCGCCGGGAGCGCCGGTGCCGGCGGGGCGTCGGCCCCGGGTCAAACTGGCGATCTCGACCTATTCGTACTGGCATTTCCGGACGGCGAAGGTTCCGGTCGAGACGGTGATCGAGAAGTCCGCGCTGATCGGGGTGGAAGGGGTGGATATCCTGCACCGGCAGATGGACATGGGGGAACGCGAGCCGCTGACCCCGGGGCATCGCGCCTATCTGCAGCGGCTCAAGCGGCATGCGTTCCGGAACGGCATCGACCTGATCGCGTTGTCCATTCATCAGGACTTTGTGGATCCGCGTCCGGAGTACCTGGCGGGGCAGATCGAGCACACGCGGAAGTGCATCGAGATCGCCTACGAGCTGGGCATTCCCTGCATCCGGTTGAACTCGGGCCGCTGGAACACCATCGCGAATTTCAACGATCTGATGAAGGCGCGCGGCATCGAGCCGATCCTCGACGGGTACACCGAGGACGACGGGTTCAAGTGGTGCATCGACTCGATCGAGAAGTGCCTGCCCAAGGCGGAGGAATGCGGGGTCCTGCTGGCCCTCGAGAATCACTGGGGTCTGACCAACACGCCGGAGGGGCTGCTGCGGATCGTCAAGGCCATCGATTCCCCGTGGCTGGGAGTATTGATGGATACCGGGAACTTCCTCGAGGATCCCTACGACAAGCTGGCCGCCATCGCGCCCAGGACGGTGTTCGTGCAGGCGAAGACGTACGACGGGGGCGGCGAGTGGTACACGCTGGACCTCGATTACCCGCGGATCGCCCGCATCCTGGCCGAGGTGGGCTACACCGGGTATGTCTCGCTGGAGATGGAGGGGAAGGAGGATCCCGATATCGCGGTGCCCAACAGCATCGCCATGCTGCGGCGGGCGTTCGGGTCCTGAACGGGCGGACTGCCGGTTCGTCGGCCGGGTCAGCCGGGTTGGGTCAGAACTGGAGCACGCTGCGGACCGGGCGCCCGCCGAGACGGGCGCGACCCTCGAGGAAGCCGAGTTCCAGCAGGAACACCACCTCGACCAGGCGTCCGCCGAGGCGTTCGATGAGGGCCACGGTGGCCGCCGCGGTTCCGCCGGTGGCGAGGACGTCGTCCACGAGGAGGACGCGTTGTCCCGGGCGGATGGCATCGACGTGAAGGCAGAGGGTGTTGGTGCCGTATTCGAGCTGGTAGCTTTCCTCGATGGTGTCGAAGGGGAGCTTGCCCTTTTTGCGGACGGGGACGACTCCGGCATTGAGGCGGAGGGCCACGGCGGAAGCGAAGAGGAAGCCTCGGGCGTCGATGCCGGCGACCAGATCGATGTCCCCGGGCCGGTGGGATCCGACGAGGCGATCGATGCAGGCGGCCAGCAGGGCGGGGTTGGCGAGGAGCGGCGTGATGTCCTTGAATTGAATCCCCGGCTTGGGGAAATCGGGCACGTTGCGGATGGCGTCCTTGAGGGGGTCCGCGGGGATGGCGCTCATCGGAGGGTTCAGGCCGGAAGGTTCAGGCGTTGAGGGCGCCGCTGAAGCGGCGGTAGTGCTTTTCGGCGGTGGGGTGGCGGATGCCGAGGTAGCGGAAGATGGCCTTGCCGGCGTCGGCGGCGAGGCCTTCGGCGTAGGTGGGGGCGCGTTCGAGGACGTCGGTGAAGGCGGGCAGGGCGGTTTCCCAGTCACGCTGGCGGACGGCCTGGAGGGCTTGTTCGAGGCGGGGTCGGGCGTCGTGATCGGGCAGGCCCTGGTCGAGGCGAAGCGTGCCTTCGATCAGCAACCGGAGGGCCTGGGCATGACTGGCTTCATCGGCTTCGACGGGGATTTCGGCGAGGAGCGCCAGGGCGCGCTGCGGGTCGGTGGCCAGGAGGATTTCGGCGAGGAGGAGCTTGGCGGCGGCGCGAGCGGGATCGGCGGCGAGGGATTGTTCGATGAGGACGCGGGCGCCGGCGAGATCGCCGTCGTCGATGAGTTCGGCGGCCTTTTCGAGTTCGAGGGTGGCGGGGGAAGGGAGGTGCCGATCGAGCCAGCGCCGGATCCCGGCTTCGGGGAGGAAGCCGGAGAACTCGTCCACGACGGCGCCGTCCCGGAAGAGTTTGACCGTGGGGAGGCTGGCGATGCGGTAGGCTTCGGCGAGGCCGGGTTGGGCATCGGTATCGACCTTGACCAGGGCCCATCGACCGTCGGCCTCGGAGGCGAGGCGTTCGATGACGGGGCCGAGCATTTTGCAGGGGCCGCACCAGGGGGCCCAGAAGTCCACGACGACGGGGATGGAACGGCTGCGGTGGAGGACGTCGCGGTCGAAATCGAGAGGGGCTTCGTTCATGCGGTGGCGAGGGCAGCGGGGGCGGCGGCGGAGGGGACGGCGGGGACGGATTCGAGTTGATCGGCGAAGTGATGATCCCAGGAGGGATCGAGGCCGAGGTCTTTGAGCATGCGGAGATCGTCTTCGACCGGGCGGTTGAGGGTGGTGAGGTAGTTGCCGACCATGAGGGCGCTGGCGCCGGCGGTGAAGATCATGCTTTGGAGGTCGCGGAGCCCCTGGGTGCGGCCGCCGGCGACCATGATTTCCTGGCGGGGCAGGAGGAAGCGGAAGCAGGCGATGGTCTTGAGGGCCTCCATGGGCTCGATGGGGGTGAGCTTCTCGAAGGGGGTGCCGGGGATGGGATTGAGGATGTTGATGGGGACCACGTTGGCGCCGATTTCGCGGAGTTCGAGGGCGAGATCGCAGCGGTCCTCGCGGGATTCGCCCATGCCGATGATGCCGCCGGAGCAGATGCGGATGCCGGCCGTCTTGAGAAAGCGGATGGTCTGGAGGCGGTCGTCGTAGGTGTGGGTGGTGCAGTGTTCGGGGAAGAAGCGGCGGGAGCTTTCGAGGTTGTGCCCGTAGCATTCGACGCCGGCGTCGCGGAGCCGGTCGGCGACGGCCTGTTTGCCGATCATGCCCAGGGAGACATCGACGCGGACCTTGCCGGACGCCTTGAGTTCGCGGACGCGGTCGCAGACCTCGTCGAGCATGGGGCCCTCGTTGAGGCCCTTCCAGGCGGCGACGAGGCCGAGGGCGGTGACCTGGTTGCGTCCGGCTTCGGCGGCGGCCTCGAGGGTGGGTTCGGGTTCGACGAAGCCGTACCGGGGCGAGTCGGTCTGGTAGAAGGCGGACTGGGCGCAGAACTTGCAGTTTTCGGAGCAGCCGCCGGCCTTGGCGTTCACGATGGAGCAGAGGTGGATCTTGTTCCCCTTGAAGTGCTCCCGGATGCGGTTGGCCCAGGCGAGGAGATCGAAGATGTCGGCGGCGCCTTCCAGATGGAACAGGAAGAGGGCGTCTTCGCGGCTGAGGCGCCCGCCTTCCAGAACCTGCTGTCCGAGGGCTGCGATCCGTGTTCCTGGCGTGGCGTCAACGAGCTTCCCCATAGCGGTTGACAGCCTAGGCGGAGGGGGCGCTGGAGGGAAGCGAAAGGTGGGGAGCGAGGGCGGCGTCGAGTTGGCGGAGCCCGGCGAGGGCGCCCTCGGGGAGGCTGAAATGGCCCGGGGGGACTTCGGGTTCGCGCGGGTTGATGCGGAGGAGGACGGCGCGGGGCGAGCGGGCGAGGTCTTCGGAGAAGTGGCGGACGGTCGGCACGGCGGAGCCGGCGCCGAGTTCGATGATCACCAGACGGGCGCGTTCCGTGCGCAGGGCTTCGAGCCAGCCTTCGAGCGCCCCCCATTGCGTGTCGGTGCGGTCCGGGATCCAGGAACCGTCGCCGAACATGAGGACATTGGGCCGGGCGACGGCTCCGCAGCGGGGGCAGCGCGGCAGGGGATCGGCGGCGCGGAAGGTTTCCTCGTCCACGGCGACCGTCAGGTTGTCCGCCGGGAGGATGTCGTCCGTGCAGGGTTGGGAGCACTGGGCGTGGTGGAGCGATCCGTGGCACTCGACGAGGCGGGCGGGGTCGAAGCCGGCCTGCTGAAACTGGCCGTCCACGTTGGAGGTAAAGACGAAGGCACCGTGGGGCAGGCGGTCGGACCAGCGACGCAGGAGGGCGAAGCCGTCGTGGGGGACGGTGGTGCGGTAGAGGTTCAGGCGGTGTCCGTAGAAGGCCCAGGCGAGGTGGGGATCACGGTGGAACCAGGCTGGATTTGCCATCTGCTCGAAGCGGAGTCCCAGGCGGGCGACGGCAGGGTAGGCGCGCCAGAAACCCTCCGTGCCGCGGAAATCGGGCAGACCGGAGTCCACCCCCATGCCGGCACCGGCGGCGATGACGAGGGCCTCGGCATCGAGCAGGGCCTGGAGGAGAGTGGGGTTCACGGGGCGCCGGGTTTGACCTGGGGAGAATGGGACGGCGCCGCCGGGGTTATTCGGCGGGGACATCGCGCAGGTGGACGACGCGCCCCTGGCTCATGCGGCGGATGGCGAGCCGGAAGTCGCCCCCTGCGCGAACGGCTGTCTCGAGGATGGCGACGTCCGACAACGGCAGGTCGTCGAGGTGGGTGATGATCTCGTAGGGCCGGAGGCCGGCGACGGCGGCCTTTCCGCCGGGTTCGATCTTCGACACGACGACGGCGGGTTCATCGGCGCCGAGATTGAGGTAGCGACGGACCTCGAAGGTGGTGTCCCTGGCGGTCAATCCGAGGGCGGAGGATTTGAAGCTGGGCGCCGAGTCGAAGTGCGGGGGGCCGACTTCGACCTGGAGTTCGCGCCGGACGGATTCGCTGTCGGCAAGAAACTCGGCGGCGTAGCGGGTGCCGCGACCGAGTTGGGCCAGGAGACGGTTGAACGGGGTTTCGGCGGCAGGCCAGGGGGCCGGAAGGCGGTCCAGGTACTCGGCCGGCACCTCGTCGAGGCGGTCCCAGGGGAACTCGAAGCCGTCGCCGCCCCCATCGCGATCCAGCCGGACCTCGACGGGGACGTTGCGGCCGGCGGGATGCAGGCGCAGGAGGATCCAGCCGGTCCCGACACCGGCGGCATGGGCCGGCGAATCGGGGTGAACGGCGGTGACGATGCCGCCGAACTGGCCGTTGCGGGTGAGGTGGGAGACGCCGAGGGCGCGGGCCAGATCGGGGGTCATGCTCTCCATCTCGATCCCGGCCCAGACCATGCGGCGGGCGTCGGCTTCGGTGAGCGGGGCATTGGCCGGGTCCGAGGCGGTGTCCAGATCGGCGAGGGCCTCCCGCAGGTAGGACAGCGGGGTGAGGCGCCGGGACTCGTCGCGGGAGAACCGGTCGGTGGCGGAGGGGCGGGCTCGCGACGCCAGCGGCAGGGCCAGAACGCGGCCGGCGTGGTCGAGCAGGAATCCCTCGGGCAGGCCGGGGCGCAGTTCCGGGTAGAGCCGGTGTCGGGGACCGCGAACGGTCTGCTCGACCCGGACCGGCTGGAGGTGGGCGGTCCGGGTTTCGCCGCGCAGGTCCACCCGGGCCAGCCAGAGCGGTTTCGAGGGCCATTCGGCGACGGGGAGGTCGGAGGGCTCCAAGGGGCCCGGCAGCGGGCGGGCCAGGTCGGCGACGAAGGCGCCCGTATCCCGGAGGGACGCGACGAACGTGGCCTCGATGGGGTCGCCTTCGGGGGGATGAACCAGGATTCGTTCCAGCCGCGCCGTGGTGGCCGGGGGAAGTCCGGCCAGGACAACGAGGCGGCGATCCTCGACGAGGACGGCGAGTTCGCGGCGTTCGGTCGCGTCGTCGTCGGTATTCAGACCGTAGCGCATGGAGAGACGGGGATCGATGGCGGTCGGCGAGGCCCGGAACCGCAGTTCAACCTGGAGGGCGGCTGCGTCGATCCGGCGGCGCAGGGTCGTTTCCTGGGCGGCCAGGGCGGCGGCATCGTGCCAATCCCAGACCTGGCCGGGGTGGCCCTTCCAGGAATCGTCGAGGGGAAGACGGCCGTCGAGCGTTGCGCCCGCGGCGACGCCGGTGGGGGAGAGGAGGATTCCCGGGGCGGCCAGATCAAGGAACGGTGGCACGCCTTCACGGAAGGACACCGCCGTCGGCAGGGCGTGGATCGCGACCGTCCAGCCGGCATCGTACTTGAAGGAGGCCAGGGCGTGCGGTGCGGCGGCGCGGGGGTCGAAGGGCACCGGTCGGCTGGACCGTAACGGACGGTCCAGGTGCAGGAGCATGGCCGGCTGGCCCACGGCCCGGGCGGCGCTCCGGGCGGCGACGTCATCGTCGCCGGATCGAACGACGATGGAACGGATGAAGCGTGGGTGGATCTGCGCCTCGGGCATGAGGACCGTGGTGTCCCCGATCAGGATCCCGGGGAACTCGAGGCGTCGATCCTCCTCGATCACGGTGGCGGCGAGTTCGACGTGGAAACGTCCGCAGCGGGGGCAGCGTTCGACCAGGCCGGCACCCTCGGGCGGGTCTCCCGAATCGGGGTGCAGTTCGAGTTCGATACGGACCAGGGAGGGGAGCAGATGCTGGGCGAGGGCGGACTGCGCCTCGGGCGGCAAGGGGGCGGCCACCGTGGCGGGCGTTGCGGCGACGAGACCCAGGGCCGAGGCGAGGAACAGGGATTTCATGGGCATCATTCCTTGAGATAATCGCGGGAGAAATCGAGAACCACCTGACGGGAGAGGCCGGCGCGGCGGATGCCGAGGACGGCGCGGGGCTGGCGGTCGATGCGTTCGAGGGCGCGGCGGTGCAGTTCGGCCACCTCGGCCAGGGTGCGGACGGGTTCCCCGTCGATGAGCGCGAGGATGTCATTGGGTCGGAGCCCGGCGAGGGCCGCGTTGCCGGGCTGGCGGACACCGAACACGTACACCCCCTCGGATTGGTGCAGGTGGAGATTGGGGGTGTCGAAGCGGTTGATCGCCTTGACCGTGAAATCCCAGCGCGGGCAGTCGAGGACGTCCCCTTCGATGGCGCCCTTTCGCGCAGGCTGGAAGGAGAGGGTGAGGGGGGTCTGGCCGCGGATCACGTCGGCCCGGGCCGGGGCATCGGGGGGCAACTGGTCGAGCCGCCGGCGCAGATCCGGGAGGTCCTCGTCGGTTCGGGCGGTCACGGGATTCCCGTTCAGGGAGACAATCCGGTCGCCCGGCAGGAACCCGGCGCGCCGGGCCGGACTGTCGGCGGCTGTCTCGGCGACCATCACCCCTTCGTCGGCATCGAAGTACATGTCGCGGTCGAAGTCGCGCAGGGGTTGGAGTTGAAGCCCGCTCCAGCTCCAGCCCGGATCCCCACGGCGACGCAGAAGCTCGGCGATTTCCCGGGCGACATTGCTGGGCACGGCGAACCCGAGGTCGCCGCCGGCCATGGCACCGCGGGTGTTGATGCCGATGACCTCGCCGGCGGTGTTGAGGAGCGGGCCTCCGGAGTTCCCCGGACTGATCGCGGCGTCGGTCTGCACCCAGCAGTGGTATTCGCTGGCCCCGGGCAGGAAGCGTCGGGCGCAGGAGACGATGCCGATCGACACCGACCGCGCCAGGCCCCAGGGGGCGCCCATGGCCATCACGAAGTCGCCCTCGGTCAGGGCATCCGAGTCGCCCAGCACCGCGAACGGGAGGGGTCCGGCGTCCGCGGGCAGGCGCAGGCGGAGCAGCGCGACGTCCGTGGCCTTGTCCGAACCCACGATATCGGCGGGGAAGGCCCGGCCGTCCTGGAGCAGGCAGCGGACTCGCAGTGCCTTCTCGACCACGTGCCAGTTCGAGAGGATCTCGCCCTTGGGCGAAATGAGGAATCCGCTGCCCGACACCTCCCGGGACCGGCGGGCCCCGCCCTCGAAGTCCTCACGAAGGCACTTGAGGAAGACCACCGCGGGAAAGACGCGTTCCTTGGCCTGATTGACCTCGGCGCGGAAGTCGAGGGCGACCGAGAGCGCCGGGCCGGAGGAGGAGGCGCGGGCAGGGGTTGGCAGGAAAGCGGCCGCGATGACGAAAGCCAGGGCGAGCGTGGCCATCCGGCGGGGCGCGGGGTGCGGGGGAGAGAGCGGCCCGGACGCGGTGCGGGACGTTCGGAGCGGGGGCGGCGGGATCATGAAAGCCTGACGATCGGCGTGGAGCGTGCCATGGGGGACGGTGATTGCCAATGGGCGTCCATCCTCTTCATCGACGGGGGGCAGGGCATGGGAAGGGCTGCCATCAGCCGGGTATTCGATCCGTTTTTCACCACCAAGCCGCCGGGCGAGGGAACGGGGCTGGGATTGGCGGTGGCGCAGTCGGTCGTCGAGCGGCATGGGGGGAGGATCGAGTTGGTCAGCGAACCCGGTCTTGGAACCCTCGTGGCGATCCGCCTTCCACTGGATGGCCCGGGACGATGAAGTCGATCTGAACCGATCCTCCAATTCGCTGCCTCCCCACCCACAACTCGGGGATGCACCGGCTCGACCCTGACGCAATCCGGCGTCGTGGACCGGGGGCACAGGCAACGCGGGCAGCGCCTGACCGTTCCCGGGCGGTCTGTTGCGGCGGGCCTCGTTCGAGCTGCGTCGTCCCGATCGAGGATTCGATTCCCGGTGCGGGCCGGCTCCTGCCGGACATCTGTGGAATGGACAGTCCGGCCATCCGAAGAATGCGGTTCCGGATGAGCGAACGCTCCCGTCAAGAATGCCGGGAATGGACCCGGGCTCCATTTTCGACTCGCCCGCGTTGCGCCTGGCGGTTTCGCATGCCCGGGTCATGCCTCCGTCGCGCCGCCCCTTCGCCGCCTTGCTTGCCGCCGCGATCGCCTGTTCCGCCGTGGGCGCCGCCGAGCCGGATCTGCAGCGGGAGGAGATTCCCCGGTATCCGCCGCTGAACCCGGGCGAAGCCCTGGCGGCTTTCGTGGTCAAACCCGGGTTCCGCATCGAACTCGCCGCCCACGAACCCGCCGTCGTGGACCCCATCGCGCTGGCGTTCGATGAGCATGGGCGGGGACTCGTCATCGAGATGCGGGATTACTCCGAGCGCCGCCCGGAACAGCTTGGGCGCGTCCGACGCATCGAGGATCGCGACGGCGACGGCCACTTCGAGACGGGCGAGGTTTTCCTGGAGGACCTCCCGTGGCCGACCGCCATCGCCTGCTGGGACGGCGGAGTGTTCGTCGGGGCCACGCCGGACATCTGGTACGCCAAGGACACCACGGGCGACGGACGCGCGGACCTCCGCGAGATCGTCTTCACGGGGTTCGCGAGTCAGTTCGCGCCGTATGCCACGAACCGCCTCAACGTGCAGGCGATGCTGAACTCGTTCCGCTGGGGCCTCGACAACCGGATCCACGGATCGTCCAGCTTGAGCGGCGGACAGGTCCGTGCCGTCGATTCCGCCTTCACGCGTGCCTGGCGCGCCAAAGCCGGCCTGCCGCCACTCGATCCCGAACGGAGCTGGGATTTGCGGGGACGCGATTTCTCCCTGGATCCGCGCACGCTGGAGTTCCGACCGGAGACCGGCGGCGGCCAGCATGGCATGAGCTTCGACAGCACGGGCCGGAAGTTCCTCTGCTCGAATTCCGACCACCTCCAATGGGCACGGTACGAGGAGCACCATGCCGCCCGGAACACCGCAGGCGTCCTGGGACCCGCCCGCGTCAGCATCGCCGCCGACGGACCCGCCGCGGAGGTGTTCCGCCTCAGCCCCGAGGAACCCTGGCGCATCATTCGCACCCGCTGGCGCGTGACCGGTTTGGTCGCCGGCCTCATCGAGGGGGGTGGCCGATCCAGCGGCTACTTCACCAGCGCCACCGGACTCACGCTCTACCGGGGCGACGCCTTCGGCCCCGATTTCGCCGACGACGCCTTCGTCGCCGACTGCGGGAGCAATCTCGTTCACCGCAAGAAGATCCGGGCCGAGGGCAGCGAGCTCATCGGCGAACGGCCCTCTGACGAACGTGACCGGGAGTTCCTGGCCAGCCGTGACACCTGGTTCCGCCCCGTCGATTTCGTCAACGCCCCCGACGGCTGTCTGTGGGTCATCGACATGTACCGGGAGATCATCGAACACCCGTGGTCGCTCCCGCCCAACCTCAAACGCCACCTCGATCTCAATGCGGGCAACGACCTCGGCCGCCTCTATCGCGTTGCCCCGGCCCAGCAACCCATCCGCCGTCAGGTCGGGCTCGCCGGCCTCACCACCCCGGAGTACGTCGCCCTGCTGGGGCATCCCAACGGCTGGCATCGTGACACCGCCGCCCGTCTCCTCCTCGAACGGGCGGATCCCGAAGCGCCGGCGCTGCTCCGTGGCGCCCTGCGCGGCGCCGCGTTCCCGATGGCCCGACTCCACGCCCTTTACGTGCTGGACTCACTCGGGGGGCTTCAGGTCTCCGACCTCGGCAGCGCCCTGGGCGACGCTTCCGAACCCGTCCGTCGTCACGCGGTGCGCCTTGCCGAACGTCGCCTCACCGGGCGTGGTCCCACGGAGATCGACGACGCCACATGGACCGCCCTTGCCGGCGACGAGCCGTTCGTCCGGCTCGAACTCGCCTTCGCCCTCGGCACCCTCCAGGTCCCGCAACGCACCGCGCTACTGGCCCGCCTGATCCGCACGGCGGACAGCCAGCCGCGGGAGCAGGGGATTGTTGAGGCCGCGATCCTGTCGGCAGGTGACGACACGCTGGCGCTCTTCCGGGCGCTCCTTCGGGACAACGATCTTCCGCACCGGTCCGGCGCCCTGGCCGCTCTCGCCCGGACCCTCGGGCGTCGGAACAGGCCCGACGAACGCGCCACGATGCTGGACGTCCTCCTCGCGCGGTCCCCGGAACGCTCCGTCCTTCACCTGGCCACGCGCTTCGTCGAAGGGCTGCGTCAGGCCGGCGCCGAGGCTGCCGTCCTCGTTCCCGGGGACCCGCGATGGCAGGGCATCCATGCGTTGGCTTTGACCCTCGCCGCGTCCCCCGAGGCTGCCACTGACCTGGCCGATCGCCTCGATGCGGTGCGCTGGCTCGGCCTGATGCCGACTCCTTCCGGGTTTGATCGCCTGGCCTTGCTCGCCACCCTTGCCGGATCGACTGAACTGCCACGCGCGGCGGTGGAAGCCCTGTTCCGAACGGACGAATCCCGCGCCTGGGACGCCCTCCTCCCGCGCTGGTCGCAACTGGCGGCCCCGGCCCGCCTGGACGCCCTGGAGATCACCCTGCGCCGGCCCGCTGGGATGGACCGCGTTCTCGACGCTCTGGCGGGCGGCACTCTCACCCCGCGCGACCTGACCGCCACCCAGATCGCCGGTCTCCGCCGTCATCCCGATGCGGCCCGGCGCGAACGCGCGATGGAATTGCTGGGGGCCCCAGCGCCGTCGCGCACTGAAGCCCTGGCCACCGCGCTCGCCGCCCTGGATCTCCCTGCCGATCCGCGGCGCGGCTTCGCCGTGCATCAGGCCCAGTGCGCTCCCTGCCACCGGCTCGCCGGATACGGACACGTCCTCGGTCCCGATCTGGAGAGTGTGCGTTCCCAACCGCGGGAGAAGCTCCTGGTGGGCATACTGGATCCCAACCGGGAAGTCGCCTCCGCCTTCCTCGCCACCACGGTCGAGACCACCGACGGGGAGTCGCTGACCGGCGTCATCGTTTCGGAGTCGGCCGACGGTCTCGTTCTGCGGCAGGCATCCGGTCTCGAAACGTCGCTCCCACGCCAACGCATCCTGCGGCAGACCACCGAACCACGATCCCTCATGCCCGAGGGTTTCGAGACAACCCTCACCCCTCAGGAACTGGCGGATCTCCTCGCCTGCCTGACGGACGGCGTCCCGGTGGCCCTCAAGTGAGCACGAACCGTAGGTAGAGGTACATCAGCGGTGCGTTGAACAGGAGGCTGTCCACCAGGTCAAGGACGCCTCCGATCCCGGGGAACCACTGCCCGGAATCCTTGACGCCCGCCTCCCGCTTGAACTGCGACTCGACCAGATCTCCCAGGACCGCGGACACGCTCAACAGGATGCCGAGCAGGGCGGCGTGCATGAGGGTCATGCCCGCCAATCGATCCCCAGCGGTCGCGGTGAAGGCGAGGCTCGCGCCGGTGGAAAAGGCGATCGCCCCGGCAAAACCCTCCCAGGTTTTCCCCGGGCTGATCCGTGGAATCATCTTGTGCCGGCCGATTAGCGAACCGGTCACATAGGCACCGAGGTCGCTGAACTTGGTCACCAGGATGAAGTAGAGGAGGTAGCAGCGGCCATCGATGGCGGAGTCGAGGACGATCCGGGCCATGAAGTTCAGCAGCCACGGCACATACAGCAATCCAAGCCAGGTCGTGGCCAGGGCGGCCAGACCGTCCGTCACGTCCCGGGCCAGGAAGCGCCGCGCGCACAGCGCCAGGAAGGCCAGCGCCATGGCCGGCCCTTCCAGGTCGCCTCCGCCCAGAATCCCCATCTGCCCAAGATACGGCACCGTCACAATGCCCAGCCCCAGCCCGACGCCCCACCCGGGAAAGCAGGCTTTCCCGAGTCGCCCAACCCAGCCATAGAACTCCCGCATCCCCACCCACGTCAGGCCCATCAGCATCCCCAGGAAGACCCAGTCGGTCAGGTCCCGCCGGGTGGAAAACACGGTCCAGAGCACCACCGCCCATAGAGCCGCCGTGCTGCCGAGGCGCCGCACGAAAATGCGCCCGCGGGTAGGACCGGAGGTCTTCGGTGCCGGAGCTTCGGGGGCAGCGGACATGCCCCATCAAGCCCCGACCGATCGTCGGCCGGAAAGCGGAATCTCGGCAGCGCCAGCCTCCACCCGAATCCTTGGCAAACGATTCGGCTTGAGGATGGTTGAGTCCTTATTGGGGGCTTGGGGGGGCGTACTGCCGTGCCGGGGAAGGCTCGGCGGAGTGCGGGCATATTGGGAGAAACCATTGGGGGAACAACCGACCCGGATGGACGTTCAGCCGCGCTCCATTTGATAAGACAGTCAAATAATTATTGACCACTGACCCAGTTGCATAAAAAGCCCGACATATTGCGATTGACGATCCGCGAGCAGGTCAACTCCGGCGGCCGGACGGGATTCCCAGCAGGAGAGTGCGGTGTCAACAACTATGAGTCAGACCTACTATCGAATACGTGGTCAACACATAAAAGACTGACTAGGTATTGGACATCAACAACAAACAGCCTGGCGAGCTATCGTTGGACATCAACAACAAGCAGCCTGGCGAGCTATCGGACGCGCCCCATCGCAGGGTTCCCTGCGGCCGGCACGGGCGTTACCGTACCGCCGTGCACGCCTCCCTGCTTCGTTGCTGGATTGTAGGTTTGTGGCTGATCGGCTCCGGACTCCCGCTGGCCGCGCCGGCGACGGGTCTGCGTCTGGGCACCTTCGATGTGGACGCCACGCCCCCCCCCGGTTCAGCCATGGCGTACGATCCAGTCACGAACAGTTGGGATCTCGGGTTGCGCGCGCGCGGCATCGTGCTGGTGGGCGCCGGGGAGCCGATCGTCCTGATGGCCATCGACTGGATCGGCATCGCCAACGAAGGCCACGACGTCTTCAGGCAAGTCCTTGCCCGCGCCGCCGGCACCCGTCCGGAACGGGTGGCGGTTCATGCGCTTCACCAGCACGACGCGCCGCACTGCGATTTCGGTGCTGAACGACTGCTCCGCCAGGCTGGTCTCGAGCCGGGCAGCTACGACGGCACCTTCGCCCGCGAGGTCCTCGACAGGCTCGACGTGGGGGTGCGCCGGGCCTTGGCGCGGCCGGAGCCGATCAGCCATCTCGGGCTTGGTCAGGCGCCGGTATTCGAAGTGGCCTCGAATCGCCGAATTCTGGGTTCCGACGGCAAAGTGCGGGCAACCCGGTACACCACCTGCCGGGATCCCGAACTTCGCGCCGAACCCGAGGGCACCATCGACCCGATCGTTTCGGTGATCAGTCTCTGGCAGCACGACCGTCCCCTCGCGGTGCTCAGCTACTACGCGGTCCATCCCCAGAGCTACTACCGGACCGGCATTCCGAACCCCGACTTCCCGGGAGTGGCCCGGTTCTTCCGGCAACTGGCCGTTCCGGACGCGCTTCACGTTCATTTCAACGGGGCAGGGGGCAATCTCGGGGCGGGCAAGTACAACGACGGCGCGCGGGAGAACCGCGGGCTCCTCGCCGAACGGCTGGCGGACGGACTGCGCCGCGCCTGGGAAGCCACGGATCGCTCCCCGATCGACGCCAGTCGGGTGGGATGGACCTCGATCCCCACGGCGCTGCCCCCGGCCCGGCACCTTGCCATCGCCGATCTCGAAGCCCGGATGGCTGGCCGCGATGGTACTTTCTTCCTGACCGGCGGGGCTTCCAAGCTCGCCTGGCTGCGGCGTGTCGAGTCCGGCCACCGGGTTGACGTGAGCTGCCTGGCCCTTGGCCCGGCCCGCATTCTCCATCTGCCCGGGGAATTGTTTGTCGAGTACCAGCTCGCGGCGAAGGCGGCGCGCCCGGACCTTTTCGTCGCCATGGCTGCGTACGGGGACTACGGACCCGGATACATCGGGACGGCCATTGCCTACGACGAGGGCGGGTACGAGACCAGCCCGCCGGCTTCCAATGTCGCCCCCGAGGTCGAGGGCGTGCTGACGGAGGTGCTTCAGCGCCTCCTCGACGTGCCCTAACCGGACTTGCGAACCGCCTTGAGGCCGTGGCTTGAGGGGACCTGGAGCCGCGAGTCCGTGCCTTTCGGGTCACCCACAGGTCTGGCCTCTTGGAATTCGGCCCTCCGAGGCGACGTTTCGCGCAGTTCGCACCTCTCTCCACAACTCCGGGATGCACGGCACCCCCAAGGTGGCCGGTCCAAAACGCTTTCCTTGGACGGGCCCGGATATATCGTGCGGGCCCGATGGACGTTTCATGGACAAGTTGCTGATCATCGACGACGACGCCGATATCCTGCACGCCTTCCGGCGGCTTCTTGAAGGGGATGACCTTGCGATTCACACCGGCGGAAGTGGGGAGGCCGCTCTCGAACTGATTCCGCAGCTCCATCCTGACCTGGTGATCATGGATGTCCGCATGGCCGGCCTCAACGGGCTGGAGACGCTTCGCCGCATCCGCGAGGCCGACGCGCGCCTGCCGGTCATCATCATGACGGCTTACGGCACGACCCAGACGGCCATCGAGGCGATGAAGCTGGGGGCCTACGATTACCTGCTCAAGCCGCCCGACATCCCGAAGCTCAAGGAATTGATCGCCGGGGCCTTGCGTGCCGCGCGCCAGATGAAGGCCGTGGTGAGCGTCGAGCCGCTCCTTGAGTCGGCCGACTATGAACTCGGCATCGTGGGCCGCAGCCCGGCGATGCAGCGGGTCTTCAAGCTGATCGGGCAACTTTCGGCGTCCTCTGCCACCGCGCTGATCACCGGCGAGAGCGGCACCGGCAAGGAACTCGTGGCGCGCGCCATCTACAGCCACGGATCCCGTGCGCGGCAGCCGTTCGTGGCCATCAACTGTGCGGCCATCCCGGAAAACCTTCTCGAGAGCGAACTGTTCGGCCACGAGAAGGGCGCCTTCACCGGCGCCACCCAGCAGCGAATCGGGAAATTTGAGCAATGCCACCGCGGCACGCTCTTCCTCGATGAGATCGGTGATATGCCGCTGGCCACCCAGACCAAGATCCTGCGCGTGCTCCAGTCGGGCACCTTCGAACGGGTGGGCGGCAACGAGACCGTCCAGGTGGATGTCCAGGTGATCGCCGCGACCAACAAACCCCTCGAACAGGCGGTGGCGGCCCGCGCTTTCCGCGAAGACCTCTTCTACCGCCTGAATGTCGTGCGGATCCCGCTGCCGCCCCTCCGGGAACGCCGCGACGACATCCCGCTGCTGGTGGATTACTTCCTCCGGCGCTTCGCCCGCGAATCCGGCCGTCCCGCCAAGGCCATCGTGGCGGATGCCTTGCGTGCCCTTGAGGCTCACCCATGGCCGGGCAATGTCCGCGAACTCGAAAACGCCCTCCGTCGCGCCTCGGTGGTGGCCACTGGCGACACCATCCTGCCCCGCGATCTGCCTCCCGAAGTCATCGGCCCCTCCGCACCGATGCCCGGCATTCTGGCCGCTGTTGAACCCGCATCCCCGGTCCCGACCGCCGCCGTTGAGGCCCCGACGGTGCCGGAGACCGAAAAGGAGCTGCTGCCGCTCATCCAGGGGCTCTTCCGATGGGCCCGTACGCGCCCGGGCATGAAGGTCCTGCCTGCCGTCGAGCGCGAACTGGTGATCGAGGCGCTCAAGGAGACCCGCGGCAATCAGGTGCAGGCCGCCCGGATGCTGGGCATCACCCGCGCCACGCTCCGCAAACGCATCGAGAAGTATGCCATCCGGAAAGACCTGGTGATCCAGTAGGCGGCGGCCCTACCGGCTTTCCAGCAACCTCCGGAGAACGGCGTCCAGTTCCTCCGGAGGGCTCGGTTTGCCGACCACCTCGGTCCGCCCCAGTCGGGTTGCCATTTCCAGGTCCTCGGGGCGGATGCAGCCGGAGGTCAGCACCATGGGCACGTCCGGCCGGATGCGCCTCAATTCCGAGGCCAGTTCGATGCCGGACAATCCGGGCATCGACAGGTCGGTGACCACCACATCGAAGGCGTCCGGACTCGCCTCGAACTGCTGCAGCGCCACCTGGGCGTTCAACAGGCCTGTCACCTGGTATCCCAGCCGTTCCAGCACCCTCGAGGTGATGAAGACGATCGCTTCGTCATCATCCACGCACAGGATGCGCGGATTCCTTGGGACGGCGGTTTGCGCGCCCTGGGATTCGCCGGCAGCCGCGAATGGGGCCGCTTCCCTGCGCTCCTTCCCCGGTCCGGGAGGCCCGGGTCTTCCGGGCGACAGCTCGTGATCCATTCTCGAAGTGAGCGTCCGTTCGCCGTTCGCGCTGGTGGCGTCCATCTGATGCATCGCCTTCTTGTGAACCTGTCGGTCGATCATGGCAAGCCGACGCCATGGCCGACTTGTAGCCACGCGACGCCCGGATGTTGCAGGTCGTCGTCGGAACAGGGCTCTTCAGAATCCCCATGTCGGGATCTTGCAGGATGCACGAAGGCTGACGGTGGGTCGGGCAGGTCGCCACGGTGCGATCCGGATCTCCGACGGGGAGGGGGCCGCAACGGCAACGGGTTAGGCCCCAGACCGGGTTGGGCACGAACTTTGCACCGGGAGATTGTGCGGATTCCGGTTGGACCCGGAGCGCCGTACCAAGACAACCCGAAAGAAAGGACCCTTATGTTGCACTGGACGCTGACCTTCCTGGTTCTTGCCTTGATCGCTGGAGCCTTGGGCTTTACCGGCATTGCCGGCGCCGCCGCCGGAATCGCGCAGATCCTCTTCGTCATCTTCCTCGTCTTTTTCCTCGTGTCGCTGATCCGGCGGAATGCCTGACCCGCGACCCACCTCAACCTTCCTACCCACTACCCGTGAAAACCATGCTTCCCAAGCCAGTCCTTCCCATGAGCCCCAACCACCATCCCCAGCGACGCCGTGTCCGACGATGGATCGCTGCGAGTGCCGTCCTGACGGGACTCGTTCTGGCCGCAGGCTGCGGCTTGGAGGACGATGCTTCGCCGCCTCCTGCCGTGGATCGGTCGCAGGCCTCGCCGACGGCGGGCGAGGTGCAGCGACAATACCAGGAGGCGTTCAGCGCCACCGGCGAATTCGCCTACACCCGAAAGCAGGAGTTCGTGGAAGCCATGCGGATCAAGGTCCAGGCCCTGGAGCGCAGGTTTGCCGAACTTGCGGAGTCGGCGGAGCGGGCCGGCGCCAACGTTCGGGAGGAGTCCCAGGAGATCCTTGAGGACATCGACACGAGGGCCTCGGCGTTGCGAGGCATGCTGGACAACGTGGAAAGCGCGACCGAGGAGTCGTGGGAGGCAGTCCGGACGGGTGCGGTGAACGCCTACGATGGCTTGAGCGAGCGGCTCGATCGCGCCCGGAAATGGTTGAGCGAACGCATCGCACCCTGATCTGAAGGCCGCGGGGTCGCATCTCTGATTTTGACAAATGGGGCAGGGTCCCGCGGGGGGGGGGGGCGCGCCCAAATGTCAAATTCACAGATCTGACCCCGACAGGCCCAGCTTCTTGCGTTTCCGGTAGAGGGTGGCCTGGTCGATGCCGAGCCACTGGGCGGCCTGGGCCAGGCTCGAGGCCCGCTTCAGCGCCCGCCGGATGGCCCGCTCCTCGAGGCGGTCGAGAGAGAGGATCTCGTCGGTGTCCACCGGACCGGCTTCTGCACCGGGTTCGACGGGAGCGCGCAGTTCCAGGGGGAGGTCCGCGAGGTGGACGGTTTGTCCGCGGGCGAGGATGGCGGCCCGCTCGATGGCGTTGCGCAGTTCGCGCAGGTTGCCGGGCCAAGGGTACCTCATCAGTTCGGCCCTTGCATCGTCGGAGAAGCCTTCGAACCGGCGTCCGCACTGGGCGGCGAAATGGCGCAGGTAGTGCCCGGCGAAACGCACGATGTCCTCCTGACGCGCCCGAAGCGGCGGCATGGTGACCGAGATGACATTGAGGCGGAAGAAGAGGTCCTCGCGGAAGTGGCCCTCGGCGACGCGCTGTTTCAGGTCGCGATTGGTGGCGGCGATGACACGGACCCGGGCCTGGCGGGTGACGTTTTCGCCGAGGCGCTCGTACTCACGTTCCTGGAGGAGGCGCAGGAGTTTCGGTTGGATCTCGACAGGGAGGTCGCCGATTTCGTCGAGGAACAGCGTGCCGCCTTCGGCGGCCCGGACTTTGCCCCAGTGATCCTTCACCGCCCCGGTGAAGGCGCCCTTCGTGTGTCCGAACAGGTCGCTTTCGAGGAGTTCGCGGGAGAGGCTTGGGCAACTGACGGTCACGAACGCCCTGTCCCGGAGATCGCTCTGGTGATGGACCTCCCGGGCAACGACGCCTTTGCCGGTGCCGCTTTCGCCCAGGATGAGTATCGACGCCGGGGTGGGCGCGGCGCGGGACAGCACATCCATCACTTCGCGCATGGCCGGCGTGCTGAAGTCGAACAGCGGCTCGGGGCTGCCGGACCGGCTTTCGCTGACCTCCTGTTCGAGGCGGCGGATGCGCTGGTCCAGTTGCCCGATGCGCTGCAATCGCGCGACGACGGTCAGGAGGTGGTCCCGGCGGAAGGGTTTTTCCAGGTAATCCACCGCGCCACGGCGCATGGCCTCAACCGCCGGGGCCACCGTTCCCTCCGCCGTGCACAGGACCACCGGCATGCCGGGGTGCGCCCTGAGGATGTCGGACAGCACGTCGAGTCCGTTCTCGGCCCCGAGGTGAAGGTCCAGCAGGACCGCCTCGAACCGGTCCTCCCTCAACCGGGTCAACGCCGCCTCGCCCGATCCGACGGCCTCGGCGTAGTGACCCTCCTCTTCAACCAGCAGGGTGGCCCCCTCCCGGAAGGTGGGGTCGTCATCGACGATCAGAAAGTCCATGGCGTGGGGGGTATGGGCGGTCGGTCACGGGACGTTGCGGCGGGGAAGGCGCACGGTGATCCGCGCGCCCTCGCCGGGTTCGCCTTCGACCCGGATTTCGCCGTGCATCGCGGTGACCAGCTTGTGCGAGATGGCGAGGCCAAGTCCGGTGGAGGGTTCCCCTGCGGTCGGACGGGCCGAGAGGCGTCCGTAGCGCTGGAACAGCCTGGCGCGATCCTCCGGTTGGAACCCGGGTCCCTGGTCCCGCACCCGGCACTCGATCCAGTCGGGATGGTCTTCCACCGAGACCTCGACCATGCGGCCCGGGGGGGAGAATTTGATGGCGTTGGAGATCAGGTTGTCGAGAACCCGGTCGAGGGATTCGGCGTGGCCGTACCCCTTCACCGGGTGCCCGGGCAGGTGCGTCTGCATGGCGATGCCCTTGCGGCGCGCGGCCTCGAGATTGCGCTCGGTCACGGTTCGGGTGACGGCGGCCAGGTCCACGGTGCCGGGAGGAAGCACCGATTCCCGGTCGGCCGCCATGTTGGCGAGGAAACCGCGGACGAAACCCAGCATCCGGTCGCTCGCGTGCCGGAGGTTGTCGGCCAGACGGATCAGTCGGTTGTCGCCCTGCCGGATCACACGGTCGTGGAGCAATTGGGCGCTCATCTGCATGCCGCCAAGGTGGTTCTTCAGGTCGTGGGCCAGGATTCCCAGCAGCTCGTCCTTGTCCTCCGCCAGCCGCGCCAGCCGGTCCCGGGCAAACTTCAGGGCAAGCTGGGTCCGCACCCGCAGGATGAGTTCCGCCTGGTGGAACGGCTTGGTCACGTAATCCGTTCCGCCCGCCTCGAGCGCCTTCACCACCAGATCCGGATCGTCGGCCGCGGACAGGAAGATGACGGGGATATCGCGCCACTCCGGGCGGTCGCGGATTCTCCGGCACAGCTCGCAGCCGTCCATCTCCGGCATCAGAAGGTCGAGCAGGATCAGGTCAGGGGGATGGAGCCCCAGTCGCCGGAGGGCGGTCGGGCCATTGGCGGCGGGGACGATCTCATGGCCGAGTTTCCCGAGCACGGTGCCCGCCAGCTGGATGGTGGCCGGTTGATCGTCCACCACCAGGATGCGGGCGGGCGGATCCTGGATCGGTGTTGCGGCGCTGGAACCGGGATGGCCGTTCATGATGTCGGTCGGGCCTCCAGCCGGTCCGCCAGTTCCCCGAACCGGCCGAGGTGTTCCTCGAGTTCCACGACCGCGTAGTTCTCGGCGTGTTCCCGCAGGGTCCGGGCGTAGTCGATCAGGTCCGCACGCTCGAGTTCATGCCCGACCGACTCCAGTTCCCGGGCGAAGTCGCGGCACGCATTGAAGGCGGGCATCTCGCGCAACCGTGGCCAGACCTCGCGATGCAACCGTGCCAGTGTCACGGCCAGCGAGGCCGGCGTGGGCTGTCCTGGGGAGTCCGGGGCGCCGGAAACCGCCTCGGCAGGTCGGGCGGTTCCCGTGTGCGAAGCGTTCGGGGGCGTCCCTGCGGCCCGGGGAAGGAACTGGGCCAGTTCCGCGAAGAGATCGCGCCGGGTGAAGGGCTTTTGCAGGTAGCCGCTGAACTGTCTCTTCAAGCCCTCCTCCTCGTCCGCGAGGCTCGAAGCCGTGACTGCGATCACCGGCAGCAGGTCGAAGCCCGGCGTCTGCCGGATGGCCGCGAGGGCCGCCCGGCCGTCCATGCCGGGCATCCGCACATCCATGAGGATGACGTCCGGCCGGAGGAGGCGGGCCTTGGCCACGGCCTCCTCTCCGTTGTGGCCAAACTCAAGCCGGTGATGCGATCCCTCGAACATGCCGGCCACCAGGTCGCAGTTGATCCGGTTGTCGTCCACCACCAGGACCAGCGCCCCGGCGAGCCTGTTGAAATCCGTGTCGTCCTCCTCCGGCGCGCCTTCCTCCGCCGGCAGGCGCGGCGAGACGGTCAGGCCGGGCAACCGCAGCCGGAAGGTCGATCCCTCGCCGGGCTGGCTGGTCACACTCACCGTGCCTCCCATGGCTTCGGTGAGGCGGCGCACGATGGCGAGGCCCAATCCGGTGCCCTCCCGCTCCTTCTCGCGGTCTGCGCCCGCCTGGACGAACGGCTCGAAGATGGCCTCCAGGCGGTCGGGCGGGATGCCCACCCCGGTGTCGGAAACCTCGATCGTGAGGTTCACCCGTCCGTCCGAGGACGGCGGTTCCCACGGGACCCGGACGCGGACCCAGCCGCGGTCGGTGAACTTGAGCGCGTTTCCGACGAGGTTGATCAGGATCTGTCGGAGCCGGATCCGGTCGAGCAGCAGCGATCGGGGGACCTCGGCGGCCACCTCGCACTCCAGGGGCACGCCCTTGCGCGCCGCGGCCTCGCTGAACACCGAGCGGACAAATCCACAAAGCTCGGCCGGGTCGGTGGGCTCGGGGTGCAGTTCCATGACCCCGGCTTCGATCTTCGACATGTCGAGAATGTCGTTGATGAGCTGGAGCAGCGACCGGGCGCTGGACCGGATCGAGGAGAGGTACTGGCGGTGGCGCGGTTCGGTGAGGTCGCCGCTGAGCAATTCGCTGAAGCCCAGGATGGCGTTCATTGGAGTCCGGATCTCGTGACTCATGTTGGCCAGGAAGACCGTCTTCTCCCGGCTGCTCCGTTCCGCTTCGAGCCTGGCCTCCACCAGTTCCCGCTCCCGTTCCTGGTGCCGGATGCTCAGACGCGACAGTCGGAAGGCAAAGAGACCCGCCCCGATCCCCAGCACCCCGGCCAGCAGGCTGGTCAGCACCGCCCGGAACATCTGCGCCCGGGCCTGCGCCCCGTCGTCCGACAGCAGGTCCGACCGCATCCCGCGGATCTCGGCCACCTGCGTCCGCAGCGTTTCCATCATCCTCCGGCCGTCCCCGGTCATGACGATTTCCGCCGCCGCAAGGTAGCCGGCATGCTGGCGCGCCAGCACCACGGACTGGTGATGGTTCAGCAGAAGCTGGGCCTGCACGCGCAGATCCATGATCCTCTGAAGCGAGGCCGCGTCGCCACGGGTCAGCTCGATCAGGCGCTCGAACCGCGCCGGAAGCTGCTCCTCCCCCACCTCGAGCGGCACCAGGAAGGCATCGTCGCCCGTCAACGTGAAGCCCCGCTGGCTGGTCTCGGTGTCCAGCACCACCTGGAACACGGCGTCCAGTTCCGCCTGGATGGCGGCCGCCTGCCGGGATGCCTCGATATGCCTCGATAGCTCGATCCACGTGATGGCGGCCAGCACGACGCTCGCCGCCGACAGCGTCAGCCAGACCACCACCACCGTCCGGTACACCTCGTTGCTGGGTTGTCGAAACATCACGGACACCCTGAACCGCGCCCCGCAAGGCGCCTGCGGGCCCATCCCCGCAGCGTGGACGACGCTAGGGCTCCTCCCCCCGGGTGTCGAGTCCCGCCCCTTTTTTCGATTCAAGGCGGACCTTCCGGGCGATAGGATCTTTGGCCCATGGCTCAACCCACCCTGGTGTCGCCCGGCCGCTACGACGGGCGCCCCGCCGACGCCCTCCGCTCCATCCGCTTCGAGAATGGCATCGCTCCGCACGCCGCCGGCTCGACCCTCATCCACTGGGGCAGCACCCGGGTCATTTGCGGCGTCACGGTGGATGAAGGGGTGCCGCGCTGGATGAAGGAGCAGCAGGTGCCGGGCGGATGGCTCACCGCCGAGTACTCGATGCTTCCCTACTCGACCACCGAGCGAAAGGCGCGTGACATTACCCGGGGTCGCCTCGACGGACGCTCCAGCGAAATCCAGCGGCTGATCGGCCGCGCGCTCCGTGCTGCGGTGGACCTCGAGAAGCTGGGCCAGCGCACCCTGTGGATCGACTGCGATGTCCTTCAGGCCGATGGTGGAACCCGCACCGCCGCCATCACCGGCGCCTGGGTCGCCCTCCAGCTCGCCCTCCAGCAACTCATCGCCAACGGCGACCTCGTCTCCAGTCCCGTCGTCGATCAGGTTGCCGCGGTGAGCGTCGGCATCGTGGGTGGACGGCCCCTGCTCGACCTCTGCTATGTCGAGGATGCCGCGGCGACGGTGGACATGAACCTCGTCATGACCGGAGGTGGCAGGTTCATCGAAGTCCAGGGCTCCGGGGAGGAAGCCACCTTCAGCGGAGACGAACTGACGGCCATGCTCGAGCTTGGAAGGACAGGCATCGCCTCGCTGGTGGCCCTTCAGCAGGCGGCGATCGCCGGCTGAACGGACCGGCTTCCGGCGAACTTCGAGGGGCCATGTCCACTCCGCACGAATCCACCACCCGCCTCCTTTTCCTCCGTCACGCCGAGGTGGAAGAAGCGTATCACCGCGTCTTTGGAGGCCGGATCGACATGGGTCTGTCGGCCTTGGGGGGTCGCCAGGCGGCGCTTCTCGCCGAGTACCTCGCCGCGAAATTCCCCATCGATGCGCTCTACTCAAGCCCCATGCGGCGGGTCAGGGAAACCCTCGAACCGCTGCTGGCCCGGATACCCCTGTCCCCCGTCGTGGTGGAGGATCTGCGCGAGGTGGATTTCGGCGCCTGGACCGGCCTGAAGTGGGAGCAGATCGCCGAACGATACGGCGTCACGGCCTTCGACTGGCTCGATCATCTCGAGCGCGGCTCGGTCCCGGAAGCGGAACCCGAGGAGATGTTCCGGCGCCGGATCGAACGGGTTCTCGACCGGGTGCTGGCCGAACAACCGGGCAAGACCGTGGCCCTCGCCTGCCACGGCGGGGTCATTCGCATGGCACTGGCCGTGCTCCTGGACCTCCCGCTCCACAAGATGACCCACCTCGAGATCGACTATGCGAGCCTCACCTGGGTCGATTGCCGCGGGGCCCGCCGGGAAATGCAGCTCGGCAATTTCACCCCCTGGCGGGACGCCTGAGTCTCCGGTTGATGTCCCGGCTGCGGCTAGGCCAATATAGTGGGACTGACATTGTATTGTTGACGTTATTGTTGACCCCTGGTGCGACGCTTGAGTCTCCGGTTGGTGTCCCGGCGGCGGCTAGGCTGAAAATAATAGGACTGACATTGTATTGTTGACGACCCGCGACGTCACCCACAGCGGCCGGATGAGATTTCTTTGGGCTATTGGGGCAGCGGGCCGGATCGCGGCGTCAGCAATTAGGTGCCTGACGTTGTATCATTCCGTCTTCCGTTCGCGGATATGACCGCGCTTCATGGAGCCTCCGCCGGCGTTCGGGCCGCCAGCTTCCCGCGCTCTTCGTTGACGAAGAGCAGCACGATCGCTCCCACCACGAAGAAGCCGCCCACGGCGAGGATGGCGGGGCGCTGGCTTCCGGTGGCCTGCGACAGGTATCCGAAGGTCAGCGGTCCCACGAATGCCATGGCCCGCCCGGCGATGCCGAGGAACCCGAAGAACTCGGCGGCCTTCTCCTTCGGCGTGAACAGCGCAACCAGGCTCCGGGTGACCGACTGGCAGGATCCCATCCCGATCCCGGCCAGGGTGGCGACCACAAAGAACGTCGCCTTGGAGTGGGAGAAGTACGCCAGCGTGGTGGAGGCAATCCAGATTCCCAGGGACAGCAGGATGGCCCGCTTCTGCCCGATGCGGTCGGCCAGCCAGCCGAAGGCCAGCGCCCCGCCCAGCGCGATCACGTTCATCACGATGAACAGCTTCACGATGTCCGCCGTTTCGAACCCGATGGTTTCCTTGGCGTAGCGCGCCGCAAAGGCGATGACGGTCACGATGCCGTCGTTGTAAATCAGGTAGGCCACCAGCAGCTTGACCAGTTCCCGGTAGCGTCGGAGGTGACGGAAGGTTTCCTTCAGTTGTCCGAACCCCGCCGACAGGTAGTTCCTTCCTGGCGGCAGTGGCCGCGGCGTGCTCCGTTCCCGGACGAACAGGAACGTCGGGATCACCGCCAGCGCATACCAGACCGCGATGATCAACGGGATCAGGCGGGCCTGGTTCACCTCCTCGGGCGTGGCATCGCTCTTGATGTTCCCGGCCAGCGGCAGGCAGAGCGCCAAGGCCATCAGGCCGCCCCCATACCCCATGGCCCACTTCAGACCCGAGATCCGTCCCGCGTTCTTCTCGGTCGAAATTCCCGGCAGAAAGCTGTCGATGAAAACCCCGCCCCCCGCGAAGCCGATATTGGCCACGATGTAGAGGACCAGTGCCAGCGTGGTCATCCCGGGCCCGACGAACCACAGCGACGCCGTGAACAGGGCCACCAGCGTCGCACATGCCCCGAGAAACCGCTTCCGGCTCCCCGAAAAATCCGCCACCGCCCCCAGGATCGGCGCCAGCAACGCCACGGCAATCTCCGACACCGAGGCCGCCACGCCCCACAGGAAATCGGCCCTCCCGGCATCCCCCACCACGACCGTCCCGAAATACAGCGAGAACAGGACCGTCACGATCACCGTGGTGAACGCCGAGTCCGCGACATCGTAGAAGCACCATCCGAGGATCTCCCGCCGCGTCACCGGCGGCGGATTCGGAGACGACGCGGATCCCTGCGCTGCCGGAATGGAATTCATGGGAGACGGGGCCGTGACGAACCGGTGCAGCACACCCGAATGCCCCCCTGCCCGCAAGTCCGTATCGAATGCCCTCTCCGCGCCTCCGCGTCTCCGCGTGAGCTTCCATTGCATCGTTACGACTCAGGCAACGATCGAGAAAGTGTGCCTCTTGTTTCGAGGACGAGTACCGCCCTTCGGGCTGAGTACGAGTACGGACGATGGATGCCTTGGGCGAGTGGCACGACCTCGCGGAGCCCGTCCCTCCGATTCGCTGCCTCCTCACCCACAACGCCGGGACGCTCCGCGTGGGCGGGCGGATTGGACTCGGGACCTGGAAGGCTGCTAGGGTCCGGTCATGTCGGAACGAGATTGGGAACAACGTTTTCGCGAGGTGTACGACCGGGCCGTGCAGATCTTCGATGCGGACGGCGGGCGGACGCCTGAGGAGTGTTTCGGGGCGGAGGAGCAGGCGTTCCTGGCGACCCTCGGGTGCACGCCGCAGGAGCTGTACGATTTCGTCGAGGACTGGTGCTGGTCGAAGGAACCGTCGTTCGAGGAGGTCCTGGAGGTGACGTCGATCCGGCGCGAGTACTTCCTCGAACGGCAGGCGGGACGAAAGCCGGGCCGGGTGAAGTCGCCCTCGGAGTTTCCTTCCGGCAACGAAGAACTGGCAGGGATCCGCTGGCTGCCGCGGATCCTGGCCAAGGCCCGGGCCAAGCTGCGGGGCGAACTGCCGCCGCAACTGATGTATGGCTGTGGGGGTGACCGGCCTTTCCTGGCGTCGGTGGGCGTCGGATTGGCGGAGTTTCTGCGGGCCGTGCGGGATGCTGGGGATGACGATGGGGCCGTGGTCGCCCTGCTCAAGCGGCGCATGAACGAGGAACCGGGCTGAACGCGGGAGCGGCTTGCCAAAGGGGGGCGGGGCGGGTTCAGCTTTCGTGATTCATGCAATTCCCCTCACATCGATTTCGGCGGTGGTCGGCCTGGATGCTCGCCCTGTTCCTCGGGGGTGCGGCCCAGGCGCAGTGGTCGTGGATCTGGGCGCCGCATGAGGGTTCCGAGGATGCGGCGGTGTTGCGGCGATCCTTCGAGGTGCCGCAAGGCGCACGCGACGCCCTGCTGGTGGTGACCTGCGACAATGCAGCGGTGGTGTCGCTCAACGGTGAAGTGGTGGTCCGGAACAGCGACTGGAACACGCCCTCCCAGGCGAATGTCACCCGCCGCCTCCGCCCCGGTCGGAATGAACTGCTGGCCGAGGCGCGCAACGAAGGCGGTCCGGCCGGCTTTCTCGCGCGGTTGCGGTACCGGACGGCGGACGGGGAGCAGGTAACGATCGAAAGCGACGCGAGCTGGGAGGCGACCCTGCCCGGCCGGGACGACTGGCGTCCGGCGCGTGTCCTGGCGCGGTACGGCGAAGCGCCGTGGGGCGATCCGGTCGGATTGACCCCGAGCCGGTCGCTGGTGGCGCAGCCGGAGGACATCCAGACGCTCCCCGGATTCCGCGTGGAACTGCTGCATGTGGTGTCGCGGTTGGAGGAGGGTTCGTGGGTGAGCCTCACGGTCGATCCGCGGGGGCGCCTCATCGCCTGCGACCAGTACGGCGGGCTCTTTCGCATCACCGTGCCGCCCATCGGGTCGGGCCGCGAAGCGCAGGTCGAGCGGCTGGGCAACCGGGTCGGCGGGGCGCACGGACTGCTCTACGCCTTCGACAGTCTGTATGTGATGGTGAACGAGCAGGGGGGACGCCAGGGGCTGTGGCGGTTGCGGGACACCGACGGCGACGACCAGTTCGACGAAGAGACCCTGCTGCGGCGGATCGAGGGCGGGGGCGAGCACGGGACCCACGCCATTGTGCTGTCCCCGGACCGGCAGTCGCTGTACGTGGTCAATGGCAACCACACCAAGCTGCCGGAAGGCATGGAACGGTCGCGGGCCCCGCGGCGCTGGGATGAGGATCACATCATTCCCCGGATGTGGGACGCCAACGGGCATGCGCGCGGCATCCTGGCGCCGGGCGGGTACATCGCGAAGACCGATCCCGACGGACGGGTCTTCGAGCTGATCAGCTACGGGTACCGCAATTCCTACGACATGGCGTTCAATGCCCTGGGCGACATCTTCACCTTCGATTCGGACATGGAATGGGATGCGGGAACGCCGTGGTACCGTCCGACGCGGATCAACCTGGCGACCAGCGGGAGCGACATGGGATGGCGATCGGGTTCCGGGAAATGGCCGGTCTATTATCCGGACAGCCTTCCCGGCATCCTGGACATCGGGCCGGGCAGCCCGACCGGGGTGGAATCCGGGATCGGCGCGAAGTTCCCGGCGCGATACCAGCATGCGATCTATGCGGCGGACTGGACCTACGGAACCCTGTACGCGGTGCACTTGACGCCCGAGGGCGCGGCCTACCGGGCGACCGGAGAGGAGTTCCTTAGCGGGCGGCCGCTGCCGCTCACCGACCTGGTCGTGCATCCGGGCGACGGGGCGATGTACTTCGCGATCGGCGGCCGGCGGACGCAATCGGCATTGTACCGCGTTTTCTATGACGGCCCGGAGAGCGTCGCGCCGGCCCCGGGACCGAATGCGACCCCGGAACACACCTTGCGCCGTCGCCTGGAGGCCCTGCACGAGGAGGGCGTCGGCGAAGAGGCCATTGCCGCGGCGTGGCCTCATCTTGCCCACGGGGACCGATGGGTGCGGTACGCGGCCAGGGTCGCGGTCGAACGACAGCCGGTCGAGTCATGGGCCGGCCGGGTGTTGTCCGAGAACCGTCCATGGGCGGTGATCGAAGGGGCGGTGGCCCTGGCGCGGACGGGGGAGGCGCGGTATCGGGACGCGTTGCTGACACGACTGAACGGGCTGTCGGTCGAGCGGCTGGACGAGGCGGCGCGTCTGGCCCTGATCCGGGCCTGCCAATTGACCCTGATTCGCATGGGAATGCCCGAGGGGCCGATGAAGGCACAGACCGTGGCGCGACTGGATGCGCAGTTCCCGGCGGCGACGGCAGCTTTGAACCAGGAGCTGGCAGCCACGCTGATCGCCCTGGACGCGCCGACGGCGGTGGCCAAGACGCTCCAGCTCATGGGAACCGCGCGGGACGAGGACATGGATTACGGCAGCCGTGAACTGTTGGCGCGGAATGTCGGGTATGCGGCGGCCTTCAACCAGGCGGCGACGAGCCGGCCCAATCTGCAGCAGATCGGGTACGCCTATGCGTTGCGCGTGGCGACGACCGGTTGGACACCGGCCTTGCGGCGGGCGTATTTCGGGTGGTTCCCCCGAACGGCGCCGTGGCAGGGGGGGAACAGCTTCCGGGGCTTCATCGAGAACTTCCGCAAGGAAGCCCTCGCGAACGTGCCGGACGCCGCCGAGCGCAATGCTCTCGATGAACTGTCCAGCCGGCGCGATCCGGACCCGCTGGCCCAGGACTTTCCGCCGCCCAAGGGTCCCGGGCGGGACTACACCGTCGAGGACGTGCTGGAATTCGCGACCGGACGGCTGCGCGGACGCGACTTCGAGGACGGCCGCCGGCTCTACCACGCGACTGCGTGCGCCTCGTGTCATCTGTTCCAGGGGACCGGTGGCGGGGTGGGTCCGGACCTGACCGGTTCGGGGGCGCGATACACGCTGCGGGATCTGGTGGAGAACATCATCGACCCCTCGAAGGTCATCTCCGACCAGTATGGAAGCGAACAGATCGAGACGATGGACGGGGAGATCCTGATCGGGCGGGCGTACGAGGAGGGCGGCCGGTTGTACGTGGTGTATGACCCGCGCAATCCGGACGAGAAGGAAAGCGTGCCGCTGGACCAGGTGAAACGGCGCAGCGAATACCCGGTGTCGCTGATGCCGGCAGGTCTGATCAACTCGATGAACGAGGAGGAGGTGTTGAACCTGATCGCCTACCTCCAGTCCGGCGGCGACGCGGGCCACGAGATGTTTCGCAAGTGACCGGGAGCGAAGGTGGATGGATCAAGACCTTGAGGACGCGCTGAACCCGGCCCTTCGGACAAGAAGCTGGTCCATCATTGGATGCCTTCGGAGGGCCGGGTTCCGCGAGGCCGGGCAGGAGGGAAGGGTGGATGAAGCTGCTTGGCCGCATCCATCCCCTTGGTTGCGCTTCAATCCTCCGGCGTGAACTCGATACATTCGAACGCAATGACCGCCAGGGGCGGCAGGGTGAACGCCGCGGAATGAGGCAATCCGTGATGGGGGGCGGATTCGGCCTCGACGCCCCCGAGATTCCCCTGATTGGAGCCACCGTAGAGCGCGGCGTCGGAATTGAAAATCTCGTCCCAGCGACCCGGGCGGGGAAGTCCGATGCGGTACCCGGTGCGCAGCACAGGGGTGAGATTGAGAACGACGAGGACAGGGTCGGAACCGTCGGCGCGCAGGCGGAGGAAGCTGAGGACGCTCTGGAGGTGGTCCGAGCAGTCCACCCAGCGAAAGCCGGCGGGGTCGAAGTCGGCTTCCCACAGTGAAGGATGGGCGCGGTAGAGGGCGTTGAGGTCGGCGGTGAGACGGAGGGTGCCGGCGTGGTAGGGGCCCTGGTCGAGGAGCCACCAGTCGAGTTCGGCGTTGTGATTCCACTCCCGGGCCTGGGCGAGTTCGCCGCCCATGAAGAGAAGCTTCTTGCCGGGGAAGAACCACTGATAGGCGAGGAGGCAGCGGAGATTGGCGAAGCGCTGCCACTCGTCCCCGGGCATGCGGCTGAGAAGAGTGCCCTTGCCGTGGACCACTTCGTCGTGCGAGAGGGGGAGCACGAAGTTCTCGTGGTAGTGGTAGAGCATGGCAAAGGTCAGCTCGTTGTGATGGTGCTGACGGTGGATGGGTTCCCTCTTGAAGTAGCCGAGGGTGTCGTGCATCCAGCCCATGTTCCACTTGAAGGTGAAGCCCAGTCCGCCGAGGTAGGGCGGGCGCGAGACCATGCCCCAGGAGGTGGATTCCTCGGCGACCGTGACCACGCCGGGGTGTTCGGTGTGGACGAGGTGGTTGAACTCGCGGAGGAACTCGATGGCCTCGATGTTCTCCTTGCCGCCGTAGCGGTTCGGGAGCCATTCGCCGGCCTTCTTCGAGTAGTCGAGGTACAGCATCGAGGCGACGGCGTCCACGCGGAGACCGTCCACGTGGTAGCGCTCGATCCAGAAGAGGGCGTTGGCGATCAGGAAATTCCGGACCTCGTGGCGCCCGTAATTGAAGATCAGGGTTCCCCAGTCGGCGTGGGCGCCGCGGCGGGGATCCTCGTGCTCGTAGAGGCAGGTGCCGTCGAAGCGGGCCAACGCCCAGTCGTCGCGCGGAAAGTGGGCCGGAACCCAGTCGATGAGGACGCCAATGCCGGCCTCGTGCAGGGCGTTGATGAGGTATTGGAAGTCGTCCGGGGTGCCGTAGCGGCAGGTGGGGGCGTAAAAGCCGGTCACCTGGTAGCCCCAGCTCGGGTAGAAGGCGTGTTCGCTGACCGGGAGGAACTCGACATGGGTGAAGCCGGTGCGCCGGACGTGGTCGATGAGCGGGGCGGCGAGTTCGCGGTAGCTGAGGGATTCGGCGGCGGTCTTCTTGCGCCAGGAACCGAGGTGGATTTCGTACACCGACATGGGTGCGTGGAGGGGACGGGCGGCGGTGCGGGCGGCGATCCAGGCGTCGTCGGACCAGGCGAACCGGCGGGTGTCCCAGACGATAGAGGCGTTGTTCGGAGGGGGTTCGGAGAAGGTGGCGTAAGGGTCGGTCTTGAGATGGATGCCGCCGTGGGCATCGCGGATCTCGTACTTGTAGAGGGTGCCCCGGGGAATGCCGGGAATGAAGAGTTCCCAGACCCCCGAGGCGCCCATCCGCCGCATGGGGTGACGGCGGCCGTCCCAATGGTTGAAGGCGCCAACCACGCTGACGCGCTGGGCGCTGGGGGCCCAGACGGCGAAGCTGGCGCCAGGCGTGCCATCGAGTTCGCGCAGGTGTGCGCCGAGCTTGTCGTAGATGCGCCGCTCCTGGCCCTGGCCAAAGAGGTAGAGATCCGCTTCGCCCACCGTGGGCAGGAACGAGTAGGGATCGCGCGAGCGGGTCACCTGCCCGTCGGGCCAGGTGACCACGAGGTCATACGCAAAGACCTGCCGGGCCTTGGCCGCGATGCCTTCGAAGAGGCCGGAGTCGTGAATCCGCCGAAGGGGGACGGGGGGGCGGCCGGGTTCATGGACGGGATGCGCCTCGACACGCGCCGCGTCGGGCAGAAAGGCGCGGACAACAACGCCCTTGCCGTCGCCCAGCGGGTGCATGCCCAGCAGGTCGTGGGGCGATGCGTGGCGAATTTGGACCAGGGCCTCCAACTCGGCTGCACTCAGGATCATGCGGTCAGCATGAACCCGGAACGCCCGGTCGGGCGAGCCTCATTGCGGCGCGATCATGGGGCGACGCCAGGCAGGGGATCGAGGTCGTAGGGGGGCATGGCGCCGCCGGGACCCTGGAGGTAATGCTCGAACCAGCGGAGCATGCGCAGGTGATAGTCGTAACGGGCGGCAGCGCGTCGATTGCCATGGCCTTCACCGGGATAGAGAACGAGCCGGACGGGCGCCTGGCTGCGGAGCTTGAGATGACGGTACATCTCGAGGGACTGGGCCGGATGAACGCGGGGATCGGCGGCACCGTGGAGGATGAGGAGCGGGGTGCGGCTGTTTCCCGCATGGTAAATGGGACTCCGTTCAAGCTGGAACCGCCAGTCCTCCCACGGGCGTTTGCGGGCATGCACCAGGTACTCCTCGTCCGGGATGTCAGTGGTGCCGAACTTTGAGATCTTGTCGCTGATGCCGACGAACATGACGCCGGCGGCAAAGCGGTCGGAGTAGCGCGTGCTGCACCAGGCCGTGGCGTAGCCGCCGTAGGAACCCCCGGTGACGCCCACCCGGGCGCGGTCCACCAACCCGATGGTGATAAGGTGGTCCACGCCGTCCACCAGATCATCGAATTCGCGTCCGGCCGCATCGCCCTGGCCCAGCTTGGAAAAGGGCACGCCACGCCCGGTGCTGCCGCGGTAGTTGGGGTAGAAGACGGCAAAGCCGCGGGCGGCGGCGACCTGGCCGGGCAGGGAATAGCTCGTCACCCATCCGTCGCTCACATGCGCCTCGGGACCGCCATGGACGGCGAGGATCAGCGGATACCGGGTTCCTGCGCGCGCCTGAAGAGGGCGGATCAAAATGCCCTCGATGTCGAGGCCGTCGCGGGCCCGGTGACGGACGATCTCCTGGGGAGCAAGGCGGAGGCCGGCCAGCCAGGGGTTGCTGTCGGTGCGCCGGACGGGGGCGGCCGGGACGTCGAGGGAAACGGTGAAGACCTCGGCCGGGTGTGCCGGGGTGTGGGCGGCGAGCGCGGCCCGCGAGCCGTCCGCCGACAGACTGAATCCGGCGATGATCGGACGGCCGGGTCCGTGGAGGCTCACGGGGGCGGCTCCCGGTTGGAGACCGACGCGGGCGAGGTGGGACAGGGCGCCCTGGCCGGTGACATACACGATCTGGTCAGGAGCGCTCCACGCGAGGTGGGAGACTTCCGCTTCAAGATTCGGAAGGAGGTCACGCGGCCGTCCGCCGCGGGCGGAGACGACCATCAGGCGTCCGGCGGAGGGGTCGTGAAGATCCTCTCCCGTGATCAAGGCGAGCTGCGTGCCGTCCGGGTTCCACTCGAAGGTCTGCAGCTTGGCGGCGTGGTCCACGCGGGCGAGGACGGGCGCGTTGGTGGAGGCGCCGACAATGAGGATCTGCTGGCGCATGAAACCGTCGTCCACGGAAGGAGTAGGGCTGACGGCGACTGCGAGCCGATCGGCGGAGGGGCTCCAGCGCACACTGCGGACCGATCCGGTCAGGGCAAGGGCGGCAGGGGGCGGGTTGGTTTCGGCGAAGGGTTGGCCGAGCCAGACTCGGGTGAAACGCCAGTCCTCCTCGTAGATCTCCTGTTTGAATCCCTTCTCCTTGAGCTTCTTCCGGGTCTCGTCTTCAGGTTCCGCCGCCAGCACGGCCACCCGCTGGCCGTCGGGGGCGAAGGCATAGCTGGAAATGTCGCTGGCAAGGGAAAGGGCCCGTCGTGCCTCGCCGCCGTCGATGGGGATGAGATGGAGGGATCGGTGCGTGTCATCGCCTCGTTTGGCAAGAAATGCGACGTGGCGCCCGTCCCGGGTCCAGCCGACCGACTGCACATTGACCTTGCCGGTGATGAAGGGGCGTTCGCGGGCGGGGTCGATGTCGAGGACCCACAGTTCCACCCAGGCTTCTCCGTCCTCATCGACGCCAGGGCGGCGGGGAACGCTGCGTGTGAAGGCGACATGGCGGCCGTCCGGCGAGAGGGCGACTTCTCCGACCGAGCGCATTTCGGCGATGTGCTCCGGGTTGAGGGTATCGACGGGTTGGGGGGCCGATAGGACCGGGGGGGCGGCCAGACCGAGCCATCCGAAGGCCCAGCCGAGTCGCAGGGCGGCGAGGTATCGCATGGCCACAGGGTGCCAAAGGGGGTTCGAAGGGGACAATGGAAGATGCGTAAACCGGCGGTTGTCCGCTCACCTCGGTTGGATTGAGCCTCGGCACGGCACCCCCAGGTTTCGACCAGTGCATCTTCGAGAGCCTCGATCCATCGAGTCAGGACCGCGATCAGCGTTGGCGCGTCTCCCGCGAAGCTCCCGAGGTTGTGGATCGGGACCACTGGCGCTCTCGCCTTCAATGCAGTGACCTACCCTACCGCATCCACTCGCAGATCCCGCAATACGGTAATCCCCGGAATCGGAGCGCCCCGAATGGTCCTTGCGCCGCTCTTGCGTCGCTTCCCGAACTTATCCCGGTGCCGCTCCCACATCTGGTCCACAAACTCCTTCGAGCCCAGGAACACCCCGTCGGTCATGTGCCGGATCCGCAACCGCAGGATCTGCCCCAGCGGTAGTTGACCACCCCGCTCCAGTTCCGCCCGGATCGCCTCCGGGTCCAGCACCCGCTTGTCGCTCCGACCCGAAGTCCCGCCGATCAGATAGAGGGCCAGGCGATATTCTGCTGACGCCGCGCTCCAGTCGTTTGCCCCCAGAAAGCCCATGATTCCGCGGCGGATGACCTTGTCGCCGGTGAGGGCGGCGGCGTAGCCACAGAAGCGGTAGTCCTTGGGATCGTTGACCAGGCCGGCGCGGACGGGGTTGAGGTCGATGTAGGCGGCGATGGCGCGGAGGGTGCTGGGACAGTCTTCCACCAGAACACTGCGGAAGCGTTCGCCCCAGAGGTAGCCGGAGCGGTCGTGACGGCGGTTGTACCAGCGGGAGAAGCGTTGCTTGAACTCCTGGAGGAAGATGGAGAGGTCGGCGATGCGGGAGAGGACGGCCTGGCGGATGTCGTCGGGGATGGGTTGACCCTTGTTGAGGGCGGCGCGGGCGAGGGAGGGAAGGGTGGCCTTGGGCCCGTAGAAGTCCTCGAGTTTGGCGAGGATGACGTCGTCCGGGATGGAGTCGGGGAGGGGTTTGGGAGGGACGCGGATGAGGAGATGGAAGTGGTTGGACATCATGCAGAAGGTGATGATGTCGATGTCACAGAAGCGGGCGAGGTGGTGGAGGATGTTGACGAGCTTGTTCTTGGCGGAGTCGTCGAGGAGAGGGAGGCGGCCGGCGACGCGGGACATGCAGTGATAGACTGCAGGGAGGGAGGGATCGGCTTTGATGCGAGGGGTTCTCATGGGGTAAGTTCGCGTTGAGGGAGAGGAAGATGGAGGGTGACTCGGATGACGCGACGGGGAGACTGAAGCAACTAGGTGCATCGTCAAGTTTAATAGGACTGGCTTTTAATGTTTTGGCGGTCAGTTTTAAGAGCCTGTCTTTTTCTTTTTTGGTTTTGGGACCGGCGAGTTTCCTCCTCCGTTTCCACCGGACGAACCACGATTCGATCCATGAGATCCGGTTCAGACGGAAGAACCTTCTCCTTGCGATCCGCATGGCATGGCGACGTGCCCCCCCAAGCCGGTCAGGGATCCGTCCTTCCCGTTGCCGGGATCGCCCTATCGGTCTGAATCCCACCTGTCAACTCGCCCTCTTGTCGACAGGCATGGCTGGTCAGAAGGAAGGGGCGACGGAGCATTCCCAAGGGGTGGCCAGGGGGTTATGATCCCACCGGACTCGAAGGCACCATGCCGATCTACGAATACGAACTATGCGAGGGAAGTTGTGTGGCGTGCGGGGGGCGGTTCACCCTGAGGCGACCGTTGAGCGCCAAGCCGTTGACCCAGTGTCCCGCGTGCAAGCGGCCGGTGCGGAAGCTGCTGTCCACCTTCCATGCACCGGCGATCACCAAGCCCGTTTCGATTTCGGACGCGAAAAAGGCGGGGTTCACGGTGCTGAAACGGGTGGGACGGGGTGAGTACGAGCGGCAGTGAGGCGGGCATCCGGGGCGGGGCGATCTGAAGGGCCATTCCTCCGCTCCGAGCGGCATCGGGGTGGGGTTCTCCCTGGAGGGAGGGAGCCGTGAGGGAGGTCAGGGGCGGGAGGAATCGGGGGCGCTATGGGGACTGGCGCTCAATTGCTGGAGACCGTCGCGGATGTAGATCAGGCCGGAAACCGCGGTGACGAGTGCCGTGACCAAGGCGACCCAGTACCGGGTCTCGGGCCAGAGGTCTGCAAGGGCAAGGAGAACGATGGCCATCTGGAGGACGGTGGCGGCTTTGCCGGTGAGATTGGGTTTCACCACGAACCGGCCGCAGGTGAAATGAATCACGCCAAGCCCCAGCACCAGAAGGGCGTCGCGGCTGAGGACGGTGGCTACCAGCCAGATGGGCAGAGCGGGAAGATGGGGAGAACCTGACCGGCTGAGTAGGATCAGGGCGGCAACGAGGAGAAGCTTGTCGGCCAGGGGATCGAGGACCGCGCCGAGTTGGCTCCTCTGGTTGAAGCGCCTGGCGATCCACCCGTCGAGGGCGTCGCTGAGGGAGGCCGTCAGGAAGACGGCAAGGGCCACCCAGCGGTAGCCCGGTTCGCCCGTCTGCCGGAAGTAGAGCACCTGCACGATGAAGATCGGGATGAGCAGGATGCGCGCGATGGTGATCTTGTTGGCGAGCGTCATCGCAGGACGGGGCGGAGCGTGACCTCGCGGAGGTCCATGACGGCGAGGCCGGGTTTGGAGGCGGGTTGGACGCGGACCGGGTGGGTTCCGGCGGGGAGGTCCACTTCGCCGATGGGACGGCGGACGAAGTCCTGGAACCCGCCGGTCTCGAGGACGGTGAAAGCGAGGGATTGGTCGGCGACGTGGACATCCACGGTGCTGCCGCCACTGCCTTTGCCGCAGCCCTGAAGGACCTCGACGGCGAAGCGGCCGGGTTGGTCAAGGGCGACGGACCAGGAGGCCGAGTCTTCGGCCCGGGTCCACCAGCCCAGCGTGTCCTTGAAGGGCTGGGGTTCGTAGCGGAGGACTTCGCCATGGACTTTGGCATGGCGGGCGTGGAGACGGACGGTGCCGTCCGGGTCGGGGGCGATGGGGGTGGATTCCCAGCGGGGATTGGCCATGGGCCATTGGGCTCCGACACGGTTCTGCCAGGCGAAGAGCTGGCGGGAGAGGGCCAGGACCCGTTCGGGTTGGGCCCCGGCGAGGTCGTTGGACTCGCCTGGATCGGAGGCGAGGTCGTAGAGTTCATGCCGGCCGGTCTCGTAGTATTGAATGAGTTTCCAGTGGCCGGAGCGGATGGCGGCGTAGGGAGTGGAACCGCCGGGATGGTAGTGGGGGTAGTGCCAGAAGAGGGCTTCGCGATCGAGAGCGGCGGTCGGATCGCGGAGAAGCGGGGCGAGGTTGCGTCCGTCGATGCGGGTGCCCGGGGTGTCGGGGAGGGTGGCGCCAACGGCGGCGAGGAGGGTGGGCAGAAGGTCGATCGAGGAGACGGGCGTGGCGCTCCACGAACCGGGGGTGGTAACGCCCGGCCAGCGGAGGGTCAGGGGGACGCGGTGACCGCCTTCGTAGGGCGAGCCCTTGCCTGCGCGGAGCGGCGCATTGCTGGTGGGGGGATGTTGGCCGAGGACGAGACCGCCGTTGTCGGAGGTGAAGGCGATGAGGGTGCGTTCGGTGAGGCCATGGGCATCGAGGGCGTCGAGGATCCGTGCAACGGCGGCGTCGAGGCGTTCGATCATGGCGGCGTAGGTGGGGTGGTTCTGCGGGCCGGGATGTTCGGCGGCGCGGCGGCGGTGGGTGGCGACGAGGTCGGCGGGGGCCTGGAGCGGGGTGTGAACCGTGTAGGGCCAGTAGTTGAGGAAGAACGGGCGGTCCTTCGACGCCGCGATGAACCGCACGGCTTCCAGGGCTTCGCGGTCGGTGAGGTATTCGCCTTCGGGACCATCTGGGAGGCTGGGGATGCGGTAGGGGGAGAAGTAGCTGGGTGGCTGACCGCGATGATCGCCGCCGAGGTTGCGATCGAATCCGTGGTCTTCCGGTGCGGAGCCGTCGCCCCCGAGGTGCCACTTGCCGAGGTGGAAGGTGGCGTAGCCGAGTTGGCGCAGGTGTTCGGCCAGCGTGATTTCGGCGTGAGGCAATTGGCGGGTCCAGTCGGGCGGGCGGAGTTTGGCCTGGGGAAAGTCGTGCCCCCGGATCCAGTCGGTGACGCGGAGGCGGGCGGGATACTTGCCGGTGAGGATGGCGGCCCGGGTTGGGGAGCAGACGGTGCTCGCGGCGTAGGCCTGGGTGAAGGTCATCCCCGACGCGGCCAGGCGGTCGAGGGCGGGCGTGGCATGGAAGCGGGATCCGGTGTGGCCGAGGTCGTGGGCGCCCAGATCGTCCACGACGATGAGGATGACATTGGGCGGCGCATTCGTCGCGGGCGCCACGCGGGCCAGGCACAGCAGCGCCAGCGCCACTGTGACGAGGACGCGGAAGCGAGGGGCCGATGGGGAGGGGGGCAAGCGAGGGCTCATGGGATGCGGATCTGCCCGGTGTGGGGCATCGCGGGTGGGAGGGTGCCGGGCGCGCGGGGAGGGTCGAGTCCGAACTGCCGCCAGGAATCGTCGTCCAGGTTGGGTCACTGAGGGCACTGAAAGCACCGCCGGTTCAGTGGCTGTCGAGTACGCCGGACACGCCGAGGCCGCCATCGACGAGGCCGCGTCCGCCGCTTCTGGAGCGCGACTGGGCCTGCTCCAGGAACTCGGCCACGGGGATGCGGCCATTGACGCGGGCCAGTTCGGCCGGCGTTCTGTCGGTGGCATTGCGGACGGCGAGATCGGCCCCTGCGGCGACCAGGGCCTGCGCCATGGGCAGATCGCCGCGGATGGCCGCATGGTGTGTTGCCGTGAGGCCGACACGATCCTTGGCGTTGAGATCGGACTTGGCGGCGATGTGCTGCTGCACGAGTCGCAGGTTGCCTTTTTCGGCGGCCTCGGTCAGGGGGGTGGCCGGCGGCGCGGGCCGGCAGCCGGACACGAGGAGCACGAACATCGCAGTCAGGAGCGTGAGGAGGCGGAGACGAGGTCTCATGGTCAAAGGAGTGGGGAGAGGGGTGGGGCCGGTTGGGAGAGGCGACCATGGGGGGACGGCGGGCGGCCGGCAAGAGGACAGCCTGGGTAGCCCTCGTCGATGCACCGTGTTCGACACGCTGGGGAGGCCAAGGGTTGTTGCCCGGCGTTGGCGGGAGCGGTGTGGCAGATTGACGCCCCGGGGGTGTGTGATAGCCTGCACACACGTTTATGAGTGCAGGCCGCGCCGACCGTTCCCGATCCTCCCGAGCATCCGCCCCAGTCTCCCCTTCGATCCCTTCGAGCGTCAGCCTCTCGGCACGGGCGATCACCCTTCGCAAGAACGGCATGGAATTCCGTTCGGTGGATCCGGTTCCGACCTGGACGGAGGTGACCCTTGAAGTCGAGTCTGCGATTGAGAAGCGGAAGGTCGCGTGCCGGGGTGTTGTGGTGGCGTGCGAGGGCAACCGGCATGCGGGCTATCAGGTCTCGCTGCTGTTCCTCGGCATGACCCCTCAGGTTCGGGAACGCCTCGAATCACTTTCCCTTTCCCACCTGGGCTGATCCGGGCGGTCGATTGACCATCCCACGCCTCCGGTCCGGTGGGCGCGTCGGTGCGCCATCTCCAGTGCTTTCCCATGGAACTTTTTCATAAAATCCTCAAGACCGCTGTGGATGGAGGCGCCTCCGACATCCACATCAAGATCGGCGGGCCCGTCATTTTCCGGATCAACAGCCAGCTTGTGCCCATCGAGTGTCCGGAGCCCTCGGAGGAGTGGCTGAACATGATCGTCGAGCAGATCATCCCCCGGCACGGCAAGGTCCAGCTTGAGGAGACGCGGGAGGTGGACTTCTCGTATTACGTTCCGGGGATTGGCCGGTTTCGGACCAACGTGTTCCAGCAGCGCGGCAATCTGTGTCTGGCGATGCGTTATGTGAAGGCCCAGATCCCGGAGTTTGAGCAGCTCGGGCTTCTGCCGGTCGTCAAGAAGATCGCCGATTCTCCACGCGGCATCGTGCTGGTGGCGGGGGCCACGGGAAGCGGCAAGTCCACGACGCTGGCCGCCATGATGCAGCACATCAACCGCACCTCGCGGAAGCATGTGATCACGCTGGAGGACCCCATCGAGTATGTGTTCGAGGATGACCAGTCGGTGATCGAACAACGGGAGATCGGCCTGGACACTCCGTCCTACGTTCACGGTCTCAAGTACGTCCTCCGGCAGGACCCCGACATCATCATGATCGGCGAGATGCGGGACGCGACGAGCTTCCAGGCGGCCATCGGGGCGGCCGACACCGGGCATCTGGTGCTGTCCACGCTGCACACCACCACGGCGGCCCAGTCGGTCACCCGCATCCTCGACTTTTTCCGCGCCGAGGAGCGCGAGCAGGTGCGGCGCCAGTTGGTGGGCACGTTGCAGGCGGTGATCTGCCAGCGGATGATCCAGACCGTGGAGGGGGGAGTGACGGTGGCGCTGGAGATCCTGATCAGCAACAGCACGGTACGGAAGCTCATCGAGGAGAACCGGCTGGACAAGCTGTCGGCCGCCATCGAGATGGGCACCGACGACGGGATGCTGAGCTTCAACCAGGCCCTTTTCGAGCTGGTGAAGGCCCGCAAGATCACCGAGAAGGAGGCCCTTTCGAAGGCCAGCAACCCGCAGGCCCTCGAGATGAACTTCAAGGGCATCTTCCTCGACGAAGGCCGGCGGATTCTCGGGTAGCGCGGTGGTCCGCAGCTTCCCGCAGGGTCCCGGAGGTGGGCCGGCCTGGCGAGCGCTTCAGCGTGGCGGCGTCCTGCCTTGTTCCCGCCGCCCCTTCCTCAAGGGGTTACGGGGGGAGGAGGCCCGCCGCGGGACAGGGGTTCGGCCCAGGTGAGGGCGGGGTGGATGCCATCTTCGCGACGGAACCGCAGGTGGTACGTTCGTCCCTGGATCCGCGAGTAGAATTCCCCGGGGTTGTCGGCCCTGAGTTGGGAGGTACGAAGGATCCATTCGCAGAAGGCCAGCCAGCTCAGCGGAAGAAAGCCCTCGGGCGTGGGCACGCCCCGCCGGAACCAGTCGATGGAGACTGGTCCGCCGACGATAGGCGGGGAGTCGAGGGGTTGAAAATACCCGGCCCGTTCGGCGCTGGCATAGAAGGCCTTCAACCGGCGTGCGGCCAGGGCGTAGCCTCGAAGGGTGGGGTGTGCGTGGAGTGTTTCCGGATCGAGTTCGAAGGCCCGGTGTCCGTCCAGAATCGCGAGTGCGGCGGCAATCCGTCCGCCCTGACCCGGCCCCGGCCGGTCGGCTGCGGCTGCGGTTTGCTCGAGGTAGTCGAGGTCCATCAGGTGCGCTTCGATCCGGGGCGCCGGACTTCGAGGTCTTTCAGGAGGGACATGAGGGCGAGGCGAGGCATGAGGAAGCGCTGGCGTTCCCACGAGGCCCGAAGCACGTACACGTCGTCGCCGGCCGGCAGTCCGGTCAGAGCCTCCCAGGCGCCCGCAAGGGATTCGAGGTCATCCTCGGGATAAGGACGGACCACGGAGACCGCCTGGTCCAGGGAAGCGCGGTCGCCGGATTCCAGCACCCGGGTCAGGTCCTTGAGCAGGCCGCAGCGGTGGCCATTGACGACGGCGGCGAGGGCGGCGGGGCAGGGGGGCAGGCCGGCGAGGAGGGGGCCTCCCGGGCCGGGGGCGAGCGGTAGGTTGAGCCGACCCAGGTTCAGGGAATCCATGAGGCGTCGATGAAGGCGGTTCGAATGCGGAAGCGCGCCGAGCCCACGGCAGCGGGGTTGAAGTCGAAGAAGCCGGAGATTCGCGGGCCTCCCGGGAGGGTTTGGGTGAAGCGCAGGCCGTTTCCCGGCTGCGCATTCGGGCCGAAGAAGCGGTCCTGGCCCGTTCCGATGGGAGTGCCGGTGCCGTCTGCATAGGTACGGGAGGGATGGCGCACGTATTGCCAGAGTGCGCGCTCCGAATCGGCGAGGAAAGCCCCGATGTCCGACACCGTCGTCTTGGGCTGGGTGGACTCGATCCATCCCGCCCCCAAGGTTCCGCGGCCGCTCGGGTGCCCGGCGGTGCCGGGCGCGGGCGGATTGCCGGTCCCTGTCCAGAGGAACTGGGAGTAGCGCCGGTACGTCTGGCCGCCGCGTTGAACCGGGGTGCCTTCGAGACGGAAGAAATAGCCGTATTCCGGGTGGTTGTTCTGGAAGTCGATCAAGGCGGCATCGTGATGACCTCCGGAGACGCCGTTGTCCCGGAACTGAGCCGGGGCGGACCTGGGCACGGCGGCATGGGGCTCGGGAAACATCAGATGGGCGACGGATTCGGGAGCGAACGCGGTGGGTCCGACGCCTCCCGGGCCGAAGGATCCGCCGTGCGCGCCCAGGACCGTCGCGGAAGGGCGCAACCGCATGTCGCCCAGGAACTGCTCCCACTGCTCCATCACCTGCTGCCGCACAGCGGTTGGCACCCGGGCCAGGCGGTGGGGATCGGAAGCGGCCTGTCGGAGGACCGTCATCTTCTGGTCGAGATTGACGGCTTCATCGAGCGCCATGTAGCCCTGAAGTCGGGCGATGCTGGCATCATGGGCGGGAATCTCCGTGTCGAGGCGTCCGAGTTCGGCGGCCTCGTCGGCCGAACGATTGGCAACGGGCTTGGCCCGGATCTGAGCCGCCCGACGGTTGGCCTGGAATCGGCGCGCATGGAGTTCGAAAAGGGCGCCTGCCGTGGCCCGGTCGTCGGCGGTGACGGGCGCGTGCGCGGCGGCGCCGCGACGGAACAGGCTGTTGTCCATTTCGGCCGCGATTTCGGCCCTCGTGGCGGTTGGGCGGCTGTGGAGAATGCCCGCGATCTCATCCAGTTCATCTCCGAGGTTTATTTCGGCATTCGGTTTGGGCAGGCGGTTGTCGAGGTAGATCGTGGCCGTCCAGTCCCCGCCCACGGTGGCTGGCGGTTCGAGCTGCAGGCGGGCCGCGCCCGCCTGGCTGTCGCCCCCTCCGGTTGGCCGGTGAGCCGGGGTGTCCGGAAGCGTGCCGGTGACCACCACCCGGATCTCGACGGACTGAGGGCCGTTCGCGCTGGGCACCACCATCTGGTAGTGGTTTTCCCCCAGCCGCGTCAGGGCGCCGCCGTGGGATCGGAACTGCCCCGGCCGGGCCATGCCCGTCAGGATTTCGTCCACCCGCTTTGGACCGAGGGCGCCGACGGTGGCTCCGGACGCGTCGGTCCGGACGTTGGTCAGGGGGTGGACGTCGGGCCCGTGAGCGGCGCCGGTGGGTGGGGGCTCCGGGGCGGTGCCGGCGAGCCGGGCGGGGGCTGGCATGTCCACCCCGGCGCGGACGACCAGCCCACTGCCGTCGATGGCGTCATCGATGGAGATGTGGGGGTTGGAACGGAAACTGCCGCCGAAGGCATCGCGGGCGCTGACTACGGTGAGCGACCCCTGGATCAGCAACTGTCCGAGGAGCATGGACGCGATCATGCCGGCGTTCTGGTTGTCACCGGACAACCGGGAGAGTTGTCGTGCCGCGTCGCCGGTCATCACGATCAGAGTGACGATGTCGGCCGCGGTCGCGGAGCGGTTCAGGAAGAGGTAGCGGGCATTCGTGCCCAGGCGGGCCATGGCTCCGACCCGGGCGGCGCGGGCGAGGATGGTGGCCGAGCCCGCGGTGGCGACCGAGGCGACGAGTTGCAGGGCGTTCAGGGCGAAGCGGGTGGCGGTCAGCCGGCCCCGTTCATAGACCTGCACGGTATCGGCGATGGCGGCGCCGGCGGTGATGGCCGATCCGGCGGCGACCATATAACCCCCTGCCGCCGCGACGGCCGGGGTGGCGGCGCCGGCGGTCATGACGATGGCCCCGGTCACCGCCAGGGCGATGCCGATGACCACCAGCCAGTCGAGGAAGTCCATGGACCCGACGACATCGATGGTTCGTCTCGGGCGACCTGGCGGCTGGATGTAGAGGCGACCGTCGGGGAGTCGCTCATCGTCCTCGGAAAGCTGCCGGATCAAGTCATCGATGGCGGCATTCCGATCGGTGGCGTTGACATCGTACTCGGACGTCTCCTCGGGGTTGGAGATGTCGCGGAGGGTCCACTCACGCGCGCCTTCGCGAAAGAGCCAGAGGTTGAGCGGCATTGCCAGGATGCCTCCCGTGCTCATGGGACTGGTGGGCAGCAATCCCCGGTGGAGATAGGCCGACTTGGGATGGAATATGGCGGGGATTCGGACCGGAGGGACGGTGGATCGGCGAGCGAGGTTCTCGACCTCCTGCTCGCTCCGGAGGCCGAACTGGAGGCTCTTGTACAGTTCATGGTCGCTGCCGCCCCCAGTCTCGATCCTGGCCAGCACCCAGGTGTCGAAGGCGCGCGACAGGGCATCCACGGCGGTTCGGATCGAGGCGACCCGGGTGCTTCCGGCGACGGCGCGGACGTGGGCGATGGGCCCCGACAGGGCGCCCACCTCGGACTCGAAGCCGTCGAGGGCGGTGGTGATCTCCGCCTGGGTCGTGGACGGCGGCTGGCCCTGTTCCAGGAGGGCGACGCGCTGAAGAACGGCGATGGAGACGTCGGTCCACCGGTCCACCACCGCCTGGGTGATGAAACCCGCGGTGGCGGCCCGCTGCCGGACGTCGGCCCGATGGAGGTGCCAGGCCAGTCGTTCCTCCTCCACGGTGCGGGCGCCGCTCGACAGGTCGGCGGGAACCGCGGACTCGGAGTCCGCCTCGAAGGACGGGGCACGGACGGTGATGGTCCGCCGCACTTCCACCGGCGGGTGGCTGGGGCCGATCCGAACATGGGCCGTGAGGTGGTAGTCCCCGACGGACATGAAGTGGACGGTGAAATTGCCGGTGCGGGCATGGAGCGCCGCGGGTCTCACACCCCGACTGCCCGAGCCGGACGGCGGGGGCATGTCCACCATCACCGAGAGGAGCCTGGGCCAGCCCAATCCCTGGTGGATCACCATGTCCCCTTCGCGCACCTGGTGGTCGTTCAGGCCGGCGGACGTGTTGGCGGCGACGGCGACGGACTTGTGCATGCCGGCCAGGAAGTCGTGGGTTTCCTGAATGACGACCAGGCGCAGGTGCTGGGTGGCGAGAAACTCGGCGATCTCCTCCTGCGAGGGCGGATCAGGTCCGCCGCAGCGGGACAGCCGGAGTCCAGTTCCGCGAGCCGGCCTGGCAACCTCCCCATCCCTGCCCCAGAGCCTGGCGACGGCGGTGAGGGCAGCCTGATCGGCATCCTCTTCGAGGGACTGGTAGGCCGGGTCGTCACCGGAGGGAGTGACGCGGTTGCCCGGGGCTTGTCGCTGTTGCAGGACATGGGCGATCTCATGCGCGAGAAGGGCGTCGCCGGCGAGGGTCCCGGGCTGGTATTCACCCGGGGCGAAGGCGATCTTGTCACCCACGGTGAAGGCCCGGGCGTCGAGTCCGCGGGTCAGGTTTGCGGCGCGGGCATCTGTGTGGACACGCACGTCGCCCAGGTCGATGCCGAACGCCCCGCCGAGACGGGAGGCGACGCTGCTGTCCAGGGGGTGTCCCCGGTTCAACTGGGCGTGTACCGCGGCGGGATCGGCGGCGGGGGGGCTCGATCCGGGTTCCGGCTTGAATTGAAGGCCGACGAGACCGGCGAGATCACCGGAAAGCAGCGCCGCCACCGATGGAATGCTGGAGGGCAGCCCGGTGATCTCCCCGGTTCTCGCCCAATGGATGGCCGATGCCTCGACTCGGCTGACGATGGCGGGAACGTAGTCGCGAGCGGAGGTCGCCTCGGCGAGTTCCGGTGCGAACTGGCGGAGGGATGCTTCGAGGTATCCGGCGGACTGGCGGCGGAGAAAGCGAAACACCGTGGCCAGGTAGGGGCAGTTCTCGGAACTCCGGCCCACCTCGGCCAGGATGGGATGGATGGCGGCGCAGATCGCCTGTTCCACCTCGTCGAGAAACTCGGTCTTGCGCGACTGGCCGGAGGCGGGGGGCTCGGCGTTGTCGGGAACGAGGAGGACCCCGGCGGCGGACGGGTCGGCGGGTGCTGGATCATCGCCCGATCGTTGAATCAAGCGTCCCGGCGCCTGTCGGGTAACGCCCGCCGCGGGTGGGGCGATGGCCAGGGCGTCCCAGTTCGGATTGCTGGCCGCTCCCGGGTTCGCCCCGTGTGCCGGGCTGGCGCCTTGTGCGGCAACCTCTTTGGTAGCGGCCTTTTTGGACTGCCTGGACGGGGTCATGGGGCGCCTGGCCGGGGAGGGGCTTTCCGCCTGGGGGCGGGGAGATCAGGTCCGGGTTCCGTTGCCGGAGGAGAAATACCAGGGTGGGTTGGGCGATTGAGGTCGCGTGGGGGACGCCTGTGGGACCGGGTCCGCAACGCGCGATTCGGGGACTTCAATGGATTCGGTTGCGGGTCCCTCCGGCCCGGGGAGCGGGGGGGTGTCCGCCTCGTGTTGGAGTCGCCGGAGGACGGCGCCGTGCAGGTTGTCAGCCAGGTTGGCGGGGGCCTCGGTGTCGGTGCCGAGGCCCGGCGGTGCGGCGAGAAGGAGGTGGAGATAGCCGCCCTGGGAGATCCGGGCCGACAGGGGCAGGAGTTGAGGAAAGGCAGCGGCGGCGATCCGGCACAGGAGGGGAATCCCGTTCGCCCGGCCGGGCAGGCCGAGCGAGAGGTGGTATTCCCGGTACGGGCCGATGGCGCGGGAGGAACAGGCCAGGGTGGCGCCCCGGGAGGTGGTGTGGGAGGACGGTTGGAGGGGGTTGGTGTGGGCATCCGGGGCGAAGGCGGCGCGGGCGACATTTCGCATCTCCTGAACGTGCTCGGAGGCCATCAGAAGGGCGTGGGGGTTCCGCCGGTGTTGATGGACCAGCACGGCGGCGAGGGTGATCAGCAGGGCGAATCCGATCGCCACGGTGGTCGCGGACGGACTTCCCATGCCCAAGCCAAGGGCCAGTCCGGCCTCCGCGAGGCCCATCCAGCGCGCCTGGGATAGACCGAGGAAGTGGGGACGCGGATCCCCGCGGATCCCCTCGAGACCAAACCGCATGATGGCATAGGCGAGCAGGAACCAGGCGAACACGCGGCCAGGCACCGCAAAGGGGAGGGCGATGAATCCGGCGAGGCCGATGAGCACCAGTCCGAGCCCTTCCAGGGCCGGTGCCGGGAACAACCGGACCCCGACCAGGTGCGGTGGGAACCCGTCCGCAGCGCAGGACTCGGGATAGGCAATGCCCAGGGAGGAGGGTTGTCCGTGGCAGCATCCGACCAGCGTGCAACCGACCCGGCCCATGGCGAGGAAGGGGCAGAGGGCGACGCTGATGAGATCGAGATAGGGCAGGAGCGGCTGGTTCAGGAGGTGGAGGGCCAGCGCGTTGCAGGCGAAGGCGAACCAGACGTGTTCGAGCAGGACCAGTTCCTCGCGGCCGGTGATCCACTTGCGCAGGTAGGTGTAGGCGAAGAAGGAGAGTCCGCTGACCAGCGCGACGGCGGCCAGGATGACCAGCGACCTTCCCGTCAGCAGTCCGCCCGCGAAGAGGGTCAGGAGGGCCAGGTAGAAGCCCACGATGCCGCAGGTGCGAAAGGCGGGCACCGGCCGGTGGAAGCGGCCGGTCCGGGTTCGCGGAAGCGTGTCGAGAAAGGCGTTGAGGGCATGGATGCCCCGGAACGCGCCTCGCTGCGGTGTCGGGCCGGAACTCATGGTCCGCTCCAGGAAAGCCTCGTGTCACGTCCCTCCTTCACGATGGCCCGGCGTTCGGTCGCGGCGGTGGCGGAAGCTTCCCTGGGAGGTCGATGCGATCGGTCGCGCGCGGGCTTTGTGGGAAGGGGCGCCATGAGAGGTTGACGGAAGGCGACATCGCCCGGGGCTTCAGCCTTCGTTGATCTCGAGGTAGAGGATGTCGTCGAAGTCGTCCGGGGCGAAGCCGGCCCGAAGGAGGAATACGCGGTCCCGCTCCCGCAGGGACTCCACCACCCGCCGAGGGTTCGCCGGGGCGGGGCGACCCGACGAGGTCACCGCCTGGAGGACGGCGGCGAGGCGCGTGGCGGCACCCGGGTCGGGCGGGCCTCCGGGGATGGCCAGGGTGACGCCCCGGATCGGGGCGCGGTCGATCGATCCCAGGGACGCGATGAACTGGGTCAGTGCGTTTCCCTGCGGCACATCGTTGGCGAACTCCATGGGCGCGTTCGGCGGCCGGTTCTCCGGGTCCACGAAATGGATCCCGTTGTCCCATGGGGTGTAGAGGAGGAGGGCATTGCGGCGGGTGACGGCGTCGAGGACCACGGTGGCGATCACCGCGATGCCGTCGTGGCCGGGTTCGGCAAAGCCATCGGGGACGCGTTCCGCGGACAGGTAGGCGGGGGTCTCCGCGACCGGGGTGACGGAACCGACGACTTCGACGACCGCCTCGAGGCGACGCAGGGCGAGCGATTCCCCCTCGGCGGCGGCGAGGCCGCGACTGGCGATGACGCCGCCCTCGATGCGGCCGGCGTCCGTTCCCATGGCGGTCCGCCAGGCGGCTTCGAGCATCGAGGGCGGGGTTTCGACGGCGTGGATGCCGGCGGCGAACTCGACCTGGCGAACCGGTTTCAGGTCGAAGCGTCGCAGCGATTCGCCGCCCTGACCCATCGCCTCGGCGAGATGCGCGACCTGGAGGTTTCCCGGCAGTTGGGCGCGGTACAGGAGGTAGGTCCGTGTCTGGACCCTCGGGGTGGGGCTCTCCACCCGACATTGCTTTTCGCGGCGCCGATGAAAGAGCACCCAGTCGAGGGTGGCGACAATCCCCAGGTCCGTCGTCGGCGGAGTGGGGGCCGGGAACAGGCGGCGGGCGGCGAGATCGGAGAAGCGTGCGGATCCCAGCGCGGACCCGATGCGGTGGATGGCTCCGATGGCGGACACGTGGGCCGGGTGGGTCGGGTCGATGACCTCGGGCCGGAGGAGTTGCCGGGCAAGGAACGCCTCGCGCCTTTCGGGCGCGGTATCGGCCAGCAGTTCGGTCAGGACCTGCTTCACGGCGAGATCCTGCTGGGACGGCGAACTGCCCGTTGCGCGGAGGGCGGCGTCCAGTCGAACCTGGAGCGTCCGCATGGCCAGGGCCGGCAGCGGACGGACGGCGACGGTGCCGACGACCCCGGCCTGGGTGACGGAACTCCATTCGCGAAGGACCTCCAATCCGGAGATGAGCGGGGCGAGGATCGAGGGTTCGGGGAGATCGATCCGGACGCCGGGACCGTGCGGACCCTGGGATTGCACCACGACCGGGCGTTCGGTGAGGAAGAGGCTTCCGGCCTGCGGGCGTTCGCCGGCGGTGACGGCCGAGAAGGTCAGCGTTCCGGAAAGGACGGTCCGAATCTCGCGAGCCTCGGAAGGGCCGGGCCGGGTTGCGGTGCCCTCCACCTGGAGGTTCCCGACGAACGAGGCGTGGACCAGAGTGCCGCTTGAACGGGAGGCCGGGGGCTCCTCGGTGCGCGGTTCGGGGACCAGCAGGAGATGGCTTTCGGCCCGAACGGCCACCGAGCCTCCGACGCCGGTCCCGAAGGGATCCCGGCCGAGGTCCAGGGTCATCCAGAGGAAGGCGCGCACCTGGCTTCGGAGATTGAGATTCGTGGTGTCGGACGAAGGGTCGGTTGATCCTCCCGGAGAGAAGGGAGCGGTCGATCCGGCGTAGCTGAAGGCGAGGGCGCCATCGGGTTCCCAGTCGGTGCGGGCGACACCGGTTGGAAACCCGACCACCGGGGCGCTCGACGGATCGCGGGTCAGTTCCCGGACGTGATCCTGGATCCGGGCCAGCCGTTCCAGCACCGGATTGGGGTCGGAGGTTCCTGGGGGTCGGGACTCGCGCCCATGGAGAGCGGCATACGCCGAGGCGAGGATCCCCAGCGTCGCCAGCCTCACGTTCAATCGCATGTCGTAGAAGCGGCCGCGTTCGACGCGGTCCGGCACGACCTGTCCGTAGGGCACGAGGATATCGACCTCCTGCCTGCGGGTGGGATGGTCGAGCCCGGTGAGCAGGGAGATTCGTTCGAGGTGCTGGGCCTCCTCCAGGGCGTGGGCGACGTAGTCGGGGCGGACGATGCAGAAGCGCAGATCGACACCCTCGCCGAGGAGGCGACGGACCTGCTGGTTGACGGTGAGGGTGGAACCTGGGACGACGGGCAGGTAGCCGGCACTGGGCAGTTCGACGATGCCGCCGTCGATGAGGATCCGGTCCGAGGGCAGGGCCTCGAAGGCCGCGGTGGCCTGGGTGAGGCGGGTTTCGAAATCGGCGAGCTGGGTCAGGCTTGCGGGGGACAGCGTGTTGTCCGCGAGGGCCCGGTCCCGGACGGTCCTCGACATGCGCATCAGGCGCGCGGTGATCTCGGAGTGGAACGTCCGGAGGACATCGAGATGGACGTTCGCCTCCCGGACCAGGGCCCGGGCCTCGCGGCACGGATCGCCCGGCGCCTCGCCTCCCGGGGTTCGACTCAAGGCCACATTCAGCTGGCACTGGAACTGGAGGATGTGGGCGAGGAAGACATCCCAGGGCCGCATCGCCATGCGCCATTGCCAGTAACGGCGGGCCGGGGTGTCGATGCGCTCGCGGCGCACGGTCCAGAGGTCGAGGAACTGGATCGCCGTTCCGACCCGGCCGACGACGGCGATGGGGATTTCGGTGCCGGACTCCGGCACGGCGCCGCGGCACCAGGCATCCGATTCGAGGCCGGCCTTGGAGATCAGGCTGGCCACCCGGCGGCGTTCGTCCTCGAAGCAGGCGGAGGCGACGCGGGACCGCCAGTGGGTGAGGGTGAGTCCGATGCCCGAGGTGGGCAGCGGGACCGGGAGGATCAGGGGCCGGGCGCGCACGACGATGCCTTCCAGTCGAAACGGGCGGTCGGTGCTGGTGATGCAGGCCTCCTGGCAGAGCTTGCCGTACACGTCCTCCTCCCCGCAGAGCGCCTCGGCGTGGGCGATGGTGATGAGGTACAGGTCTCCCGTACCCGGAGTCTGCGAGGGTGGTGTCTCCGCGGCGGCGATGCAGTCGCCGAAACCGGCGGGACGGGTGCCGGTCGCCGTCGGGCGCGGGGTCTGGCCCAGCCGGGTCTTCTCGATGAGTTCCGCCAGGGCGACGCGGGTGCCGACGGGCAGGAGGAGCACGCGCCCCTCCGGGTCGATGGCGAGGCCGGGGGCGATCTCGAGTTCGCCCTGCGGTCGGGAGGTCACCTCGAAGCCGTGGGCGATTCCGTGGCCGCCTGCGCGATTCGACAGCTCGACCAGGGAACGGAGGTAGCGCTGTTCGGCGCTCAGGTCGGCGGCCCGGAGGAACTTCCCGTCGAAATAATTGAGGCGCGCGAGCGGGGTTCGGGTGGGGATGACGGTGATCCCGTTCTCGCTGCCGACGAGGACAATGGGGCTGGAAGGGGAGGTCGTGGTGAACGTCGTCATGGTCAGCTCCGGTGATGGTCGTGGGTGAAGTCCTGTCCGCGGTTGAAGGGAACGAGTGCGGCATCCAGGACCGGCGCGGGCCCGGAGCCGCGAATGAGGAGGCGCACCAACACGGTGCCGGCGGGAAGCCCCCCGGAGAACCCGAGCGTGACGGTGCGATCATCGGCATCGAGGTCCGCGGAATCGATCGGAACCACGGTCCAGCCGTCATCCGGATGATACGCCGTCAACGAGAACCCGGCTTCCTGGACGCTGGGTTCCGCCAGGGCCGAACTGGCTTCGAAGACGAGCGTGTTGGCGACCTCGTCGATTTCGACCGAGTCCGGAATCACCACCGCGCCGGGAGCCGACGCAGTGCCGTGGCCGCCGAGCAGATCCTGGAGAGCGGAGGTCGCGACATGAGCGGGTCGGACGGTGACATCCACGGCATCCACCCCGAGGGCCCACGACGATTCCTCCTTCGTCAGCGCGATCCCGTGCAGGTTCGCCAGGACCACCGGATACTCGTCCTCCTCGGGGGGGCGCAGGTCGATTCCGTCGAGGGCGGCAAAGCGACGGAAGGACGCCGCGTTACGCGGGGCGAGGACGACTTCCAGATCGTCGGCCACGATGGCGCCGTCCTCGTCACGTTCGGGTTCGTCGAGACCGAACAGGAGACGCAACCGGCGGTAGGGGCGCCGTTCCGGAAGGGATTCGCCCCCGGGGTTGAAGGGATCGGGCCAGAGGCCGGGACGCAGCAGGATCTCGACGGTCTCGCAGGCCCGCGAATAGGCGGTGGCGGTCCCGGCGTTCTCGCAGGGTTGGGACATGGCGGGGACCTGGCGGGTCAGGCAGGTCTTGAACCGGATGACGACGTGGGCGTCGAAGAGAACCCCGCCGTCCGCGGGATCCCCATCGAACCAGCCGGTATCGTCGGGCTTCCGCCTGAGCCGGTCCTCGAACCAGGCCGCCACATTGAGGCAGGCATCGGCATCCAGATGGATCTCGCGACCGAGGGCGTCGAGCGCCAGTCCTGGAAGGACCCGGATTTCGCCGCGGTCGGGATCGGCCTGCACATTGAAACCCCAGATCACACCCTCGCGATGGAGCCAGGCGGAGTGCAGCCACATTTTGCCGCGGTGGTAGGCCTGCTCGGTTTCGAGATCGGAGACCCCGAGGAGCATGCCGAAGTGGTAATGCAGGGAGCAGTAGGGCGACGGAATGCGGTCGCCGGACTCCCGGGACACACAGGACTTCACATCAGGGGTGTCGGACATGGATTTCCTTTCGCGTGGTCGGCGTCATGGAGGGTCGTGGGGTGCCGGCGGGGAGGCCGGGGAAGGCCTTGCCGGACTTCTCGTATTCGCGCCGGAGGGCCTGAAGCAGGTGGGCGCGGGTGATCCTGCCGCCGTCGGAGGCGGCGAGGAAGGCGGCGGCCACGGCGGCATTCCGGATGAAGCCGCCCACCACCGGGTACAGGGCGGCGAACTCGGCGAGGTTCACCTCGGGGTCCAGGAGGGTTTCGTCCGGGACGTGACAACGCCAGAGGCGGTGTCGTTCGTCGCGGTCGGGTTCGTCGAACTCGACCACGAACTCGAGGCGCCGGAGAAAGGCGGGATCGATGTTCTGGCGAAGGTTGGTGGCCAGGATGGCGAGGCCCTCGAACCGTTCGAGTCGCGCCAGCAGGTACGCGGTCTCCAGGTTCGCGTAGCGATCGTGGGCGTCCGAGACCTCGGTGCGCCTTCCAAACAGCGCGTCCGCCTCGTCGAAGAACAACACCGCCTGGGCCCTTTCGGCGGTGTCGAACACCGCGGCGAGGTTCTTCTCGGTCTCGCCGATCCACTTCGACACCACACGCGATATGTCCACGAACAACACGTCCACCCGAAGGCTCCCCGCCACGACCTCCGCCGACAGCGTCTTGCCGGTGCCAGGCGGACCGGAGAACAGCATCCGCACGCCGCGCGCCCCGGGTCGTCCCCGAAGGAAGCCCCAGTCGTCGAGAACCTTCGCCTGCAACTCCAACCGGGCGATTGCGGCGCGCAGTTGCGCCTCGCGATCCCGGGACAGCACCAGGTGATCCCAGGTCGCTGTCGGCCGGATCAACTTCACGCCGCCGCCCAGCATGACGGTCGCCCGGGCGCGGACGGCATCGGCAACGTCCCCGAGGTGGGGCGCCCGTTGGTCGGGCCGATCGAGGCATGCCAGGTCGGCGGCGACCTCCGCCGCGGCCGACGGTTCGACCGCGTACCGCGCCGCCAGGTTGGGGGCCAGTTCCGACAGGGCGGGCAAGGTCCCGCGCCACATGGCCCGACGCGCCGTCGGGGACAACCGCTCGACCGGCAGGGCCATCAGGGGACGGATCCCGCGAAGGGTCACGGCACCGGTCCGGCCCGCCAGGACGATCCCGTCCGGGTAGTCGTCCACCTGCGGTGTCTCCGGTGCGCCCTGACCCTCGGGGGCGGGCATGCGCAGGACCAGGAGCGCGCTGCGAAGGAGGGCGTGCAGTTTCAGACAGCGCCAGCGCTCCGGTTCCAGGAGGGTTGGAAGCACCATGCCCGCCGGGGTGCGTTCCGTGGACCGCGCCAACGCCAGGGCGCGATGGTAGGCGACGTCCTCGCTGTCGGCAGTGACCAGGATCGTGCAGGGGCGCCGGGACAGGAGCGCCTGTCGCGCCTGGGTTGCCCGTTCCGACGCGAGCCAATCCTGAAGACCATGGGCCGGTCCGTCGGTGGCGGGAGTTCCGGCGAATGCAGGCCAGACATCGCAGCCGTGCAGGGCCGGCCACAGGGCGTCGGGCAGTTCGAGGGAACGCTCGAAGAACGGGCACTCGCCGGTCGCGCGAACGGCACCCTGCCGCACCAGGGGTGCCTCATGGAACCAGGAGAGAAAGGCGGAGCGCCGTGCGCCCCCAAAGAGCTGGGCCGCCAGGCCAAGGGTTGGGCGGGGTTCCCCACGGGGATGCAGCGTACGCAGCACCGCGGCGTACCCTTCGTGTTCCTCCGCCATGCCGGAGAAGACCAGGAGATCCCTTTCGGAAGGGGACGCCTTCAGCGCCTTCGTGAGATGGTCCAGGGGTTCGTCGCCTTCCGACGAGGGATCCGCCCCGGCAGGCACCAATCCCGCGCCGGATCTGAGGAAGGCGACGTTCTGGGCCAGGGCGCCTTCGGCCCGCGGAAAGGCCACCTCGAGGAACCCGGCGAGGCGTCCGGCGAGGCGGGCGACCTCCTGACTGAGGCGCTCACTCATAGACAAACCTCATCACGACTCCGAGCCAGGGGAGGTAGCCCGGATCGAGGTCCAGTCCCACCCGTCGCAGATCGGTGGAGACGTCCCTCATCCGGAATCGCACCTCGATCCAGCCCGGATCGGCGACGATCTCCGCCGTTCTCAAACAGACCGTCTTCAGCACCGGTTCGGATCCCGATGCCGCGGGTGGCAGGTGACGTTCCAGTTCAGCGGTCACCTCGCTGGCCAGCGTTTCGAGACGCGCGGTGTCCGAGGCCTCCAGGGTCTCCTCCTCCGGCCATGGCGTGCCGGGCGACAACCCGGCGAAGGCCAGCACCGCCGGATCCTCCCGGATCTCCCCGCCCTCGAACCCGAGTTCCGCCACCAACCGGAGCCCCAGTCGATAGAGCACCTCGCGAATCCCGAGCGCAGGGAACTCCTCCTCGAGCCGTCCAGGAATCCCGACGGCCGGCAGGAGGTTCAAGAGGAAGAGCAGACCCCCGAAGCGGGTGTGGCCCCGCCGGCGCGGATCCTCCGCACGGGGATCGACCGGCTGGTCGGCGTTCTTGGGTTGTGGAGTCGAGGCGTCCGCGCGGTGCTTCGGAGCGGCGCTTGGATCGGCCGGTCTCCCTGGGTTCGGGGCGGTCCGATCCCACCCGGAAGACGGTTCAGGTCGAGCCGGCATTGTCCCGGCGGGGGCGGGTCGATCCTTCGCTGAGACGGGATGCGGACCTCCCCCGGGCCTCGCCGTCATCCGCCGCAACAATCGCGCCCAGGCCTCGGGTGGACGGGCGACCCAGCCGGGATCCGCTTCGAGCACGGCGAGGGCGGCCCAGCCGGATTCACCCGGGGAGGCGACGCGGTGGATGGGGACGGCGTTCGCGATCCGGGAATCGCGGAGGATGCGGGTCGCGATGGGGTCAGTCGGGTTGGTGGCCGGGGATGGGGACACCGCGACGGGTTCGTCGGCGGGACGGGATGCCGCGGCGCCCGTCAGGTCCTTCCAGGTCAGGGGCAGTCCGTTGAACTCGAGTGCGGCGGCCGCAAGGCTCAGCCAGTGGCTGCCTTCCAGTCGAAGGGCCAGCGTCTCCAGCCGGTGCGTCCCGGCGAGCCACCGCAGGATGGGAACGATCAGGCCTGGTTCGCGCACCAGGGTTCTCACCCATTCCCGAACGGCCTCGGCGTCGGAGACGGCGTCGCCCGTGCGCCAGAGGTCCAGTTGACGCCAGGCCCATGCGCGACGGCGGTCGCCGTGGACCGCCTGAGCGGCGATCTCGATCAGGGCATGTTCTCTCGAGGGATAACGGACGACCTCGATCGCGGGTGCGCCGGCCGTTGTGGAACGAGGTCCTGAAACGGTGGGTGCCGACCGGATCGCCGACGCCAGGGCCTCGCCCCAGACGGCCGCCAGGGCCAGGTCCGAACGGTCCAGCCGAAGGCGCACCGGGACATGGAGATGCCGGATGCAGAGTTCCTCCCGGGGCGCCAGGGGGAAGCCGGCGAGAGCGGTGTCCAGCGCCTCGCCGAGGGCCGAACCCAGGATGCCATCCAGGCGACGCCGTTCCCCGGCCCGGCGTCCGGGCAGCCGGTACCGGGCATGGAAGCGATGGATGCGGAGGGCGTGCATGGGGATTCAGCCGATTCGCATGTCGTGGCCGACGCGGCTCCCGCCGGGCACCACCCCCGGACCGGGCCGCCCCAGGACGCTGTCGCGTCCCAGTCTGGAGCGGTCGAGTTGGGTCGGCTGGAAGCCGCTGGTCCGGCCGACGATGGAGGTCAGTGCCACGTGCAGGCCGCGTCCGACCCGCATGCCGGCTCCGACGGTGCAGAGATCGAACACCGTATGGGCGGGACGATGCACGGTGAGCAGGTGCTCCGCCGCCGCCTGCAATTCCGCCGTCAGGAGGCGCGGGATCACCACCGTGAACCGGTGGGCATGGGTGGCGAACATGTCCTCGACCGAACCGTCGATCACGGTCCCGGTCGTCTCCCCCACGGCGCCGCCGATGCGAAAGCCGGCGCCCAGGACCGAGTTGGCCGCCAGGGCCGATCCGCTGCCGACAAGGGCGCCGCCATGGCCGCGCAGACGGAACTTCTCGATGAGAATGACCGGTTCGCCGAGGCCGATCTCGAGGAACCGCCGCAACCCGGGAACGGTCCCGCGAAAGCGGAACAGCCAGACCGCCTCCTCGATCCATTGCCGGCGCACCGGGACGGGCCAGCGCGGGTCGAGGATCAACCCGACAAACCCGGCCAGCCACGGCAGGAACTCCTCGGGCGCACTCCATGGGTCCAGCAGCGCGTGACGGGCCACGGCGCGGGCTTCCCAATCCGACAGCGCCCCCTCGAACATCGCCAGGTACCGCCTGAGGAAGTCCTCCCGCGCCGGTTCCCGCGAGAAGACCCGGGGCAGGCGGCGCAACAGGTCGTGCGAGGGATACTCGGCCCGCAGGGCGCGGAAGCGCGGCGTGACCCGGGTGTTGCCCTCCAACCGGAGGGTCACCCAGAGGTACCTTCCTGGCCCGGCCAGGATCGGCGCCTCGTAGGTCACGAACGGATCGTCCCCGGCCAGAGGGGACCACGGGAGTTCCCGCCCGCTCGCGCGCCGGTGCAACCCGGCCTGGAAGTCGCCGTCGCGCCCCGGCAGCAACGCCAGCGGCGGCATGGGCGGCGACAGATCCGGGCGCCGGATCTCCACGGTCACGGTGTTCACCGGGTGCGTTCGCACCAGGCAGGGTTTCCCGGGCGGTTCGTCGGCGGTCGCGCAATGCACCCGGATCCGGGTGTCGGCCGGAATGCAGGCGTCCAGGAACAGCCTTCCCCACGCTGTCCGGTACTCGCCGCTGTCCAGGCGGAAGGTCGTCACCTGCCCGCTGGCCCGGTACTTCACCCGGGCCGCCAGGGCATGACGAAACCCGCGCTCCGTCCAGAACCCGATCCGGCCGTCCGGCGTCCGGACGATCCCCCGCCCGTCGTACCCGCGCGCCGCCAGGGGCGTGAGGGAGTCCATGGTGGTGCCCTCGACGCGGAAGGTGAGGAAGTCGTCGCCGGGATGGCGGGCGACCACGAGGACTTGGTCGGACAGGAACTCCAGATCGGTGGCTCGCGGGATGGCCAGCGGGGGGCGGGACCCGGCCAGCAACCGGGCGTCGTCCGTTCCCGCCTGTTCGAGCACCCAGACCTCTCCGGTGGCGGAGACCGTCAACCGGGTGCGCCCCTGAAACGGACCCAGGTCCGTCACAACGCGCGGCGCGGCGCGGGCTTCGACGATCGCGACCCGGGAAGGCGCCTCGAGCAGGACCCACAGGCGAGGCCCCAGAGCGGCGAGGTCCACGGGTCGGCCGGGGAAGGGAAGGGCTTCGAGGATCCGCCGGCTCCACAGGTCGGCCACCAGCACCCTTCCGGCCCCGGCTTCCGCCACCCACAGGCGCTCACTGGCATCGACGGCGAGAGCCAGCGGTTCCAGCAGGGTCCCGGGGGAACCCGGCGCCGATCGGAACTCGCCCAGCGCCTCGTCGGTGGCGGTGGCGAAGACTTCCATCGGCGGCGCGGACGGGCGGGCCGCCCAGAGCCAGCGCTCCACCCGCCCCTCCTCCGGGACACTGCGGAACAGCCGGCAATGGGCGTCGAAGGCCAGCCCGGCCCCGACGGGCGGCAGTTCGCCTCCGGCATCGACGCGCGGGGCCCCGGTCCATCCCAACTGGACCACCTCGCCGATCAGCGCGGTGTCGCGGTGGGCGGCGCGGCGCCACTGGTCCTCGGTCCTGACCAGGGCGAACGGGCGTGGAGGGCGGCTCAACATTCGTCGCGCAGAACGGGAATGGGCACCGGGACGGTGTCCGTGGGGGGCGGGGAAAGCGGCGTTCCCGCCTCGAAGGTCAACGGGCCCTCGACCACCGCGATCCCGGTCAACTCCGGCACCTCATGGTTCCGGAGGATCACCGTGCCCGGCTGCCAGGTTGCCGTGGTCGCATCCCAGCCGGCCACCTTGAGGTCCTCGAGGTACTCGACGCCCTCGACCTGGAGCGCGGCCGCCTCGAGTTCGGGACCATGCACCCGCCGGCCCAGCGGCCAGCCCTGACCCTCGGGACCATACGGCGGCAGCGGCGCGAGGTATCGGCGCAGGATCAGTTCAACCCAGCGCCGCACCGCCTCGGCGCCGTAGCCGTCCTTGACCTTCAGTCCGACCGCCACCGACACCTTCCGGTAGGTGGGCGGCACGACGTAGAGTTCCGTGGTGACCAGCCGCCGGCCGTCGAGCCACTGGCACACGGCGTGGATCAGGTTCCGGTCAGGACGCGGTGCGGTGGGATGCCTCCGATCCTCCGCCGGCCAGACCACCACCGTCACCACGCCCGGCCGTCCTTCGCTCAGGGTCGGCGGATGGAACAACGGCAGACACTCGGCACGACCGACGGCGGCGCCCGGGGTGGCGAGGGCCAGTTCCTGGAAGTCCCCCTGGGTGACGGCCCGGTCGCGGCGCCGGAGTTCGCCGGGGATGCGGTCGAGGGCGGCCTCGATGGATTCGCCATCGGCTCCGCCGTAGGCCGCCATGGGGTTGGCCGGTTTGACCGAGGGCTGGCTGGTGAGCTTGTCGATGGATTGGGCGCCGACGTTGCCCGCCGCGCCGCCGCCGTACCGGTACGACAACGCCCGGATCCGTTGACCGATCTGGGGCGCCTGACCCCGCAGTCCGTTGCCGAACCGGACCTTGCCGGCCTGGAGGTCCACCACGAAATGCCGGTCCTCCGGGCCGCTGGCATGGAACCCGTCGATCTCGGTCCAGCTCTTCCACACGCCGGCCTCCTCGACCTCGAGGCGGAGGCTCCCGGCGATGACCGGCTTGTGCAGGAGCGCGTATTCCTGATCGGGTTGGGCGGTCCCCGTCCCCAGCACCTGCAACCGCGCCGCCTGTTGCTGGACCGCCTCGGTCGCATTGACGGACACCAGCCGGACCTTCCCGAACCGCCCGGCCTCCTCGGTGCGCCGGTAGGCCCGCAGCCAGAAGAGCACCCGCGCCTCGGTGTCGTCATCGAGCGAGGGCGGACGCGTCCGGGTTCCCAGCAGATCGGCATCCCCGGCCGGAATGGGGCCGAAGTCGGCGGCGTCCGGGAGTCGCAGGCGGACGACCCCTTCGCGGGTCAGGCCCCGCGTCGAGTCCCCCGCCACCGTCAACGGGGCATAGTGCGGCGAGCCGTCGCCGGCCAGGGTTCCCCGGGAGATCTCCCACTCGACGGCGGGCGACGTCGCGCCCGGGCCGGTTCCCGGGCATGGCCCCACCTCGTTCATCCCGGGCATGGCGATGTCGGGGACGAACCCGATGTTGAGAAGTCCCTTGGCGAGCGCGTGCGTCGAGGCGTCCCGGGATTCCGGGTCGCGGGCCAGCACCGCGATCCAGAGGATGCCGTCCACGGTGGCGTCGAAATCGACCGGGGGCAGCGAATCGTCGTCGGAGACCACCCCGTTCCGGTAGTACACCGCCTCCTCGTCCTCGCGCAGGCCGCCCGCCGCGTCGAGGGCCCGCAGGGTGAACTCATGGACCTCCGGTTCCAGGGCGGGATCGGGCGCGGCGGTGCGCACGCGGCCCACGGTCACCGAGGACACCGGCCAGACGTGGGTTTCGGTCTGGATCTCGAATCCGATGGCGCCGGCCCTGGCCTCGGACCCGGCCTCGACGAGGACGCCTTCCGCCGCATCGGTGTCGAGGACGAGCATCGAGCGGGACGACTGGGCGGCGCGGCGGGGAATGCGGAGGAGACGGAGGAACTCGAGGCGTGTGGCCTCGGGAATCTGGTTGAAGCGGTAGAGCAGGTTTTCGCCGAGGAAGGCGAACAGTTCGATGAGGGCGATGCCGGGATCGCTGGCGTTGTGGTGGGTCCATTCCGGGGCGTACACCGGGATGCGCCGCACCAGTTCGTCGCGCAGTTGCGCGTAGGACCGGTCATCGAGGATGGGGGCGGGAAACGACATGGCGGGTCACTCGAGGTGGAAGGGATAAACGAGGTTGTCCTTCCGCCCGTCACGCAGGTGGGCGTAGGCGATGCGGATCAACACGAGGGCCGGGTCCTCGCCGGGATCGACCCCGACCTCCTGCACCCGGATGCGCGGTTCGAACGCCGCCAGGGCGCGTTCGACATCCCGGCGGATCAGGGTCCGGGTGGCGGTGGTGTTGGGCTTCATGAGATAGCGGCGCAGGCCGCAGCCGAAGGTGGGGCGCATGACGCGTTCGCCGGGTTCGGTCTCGAGGATCAGGTGGATCGACTGGCGCACGGCCTCGGGACCCTCGACCCAGGGCAGGGAGCGGGTGCCCGGTTCCGGCAGGATCGGAAATCCCCAGCCTCTTCCCAGCTGGCGCTTCGAGGTCATGCGGGGTGCGTCTCCACACGCGCTTCGTATTCGAGGTTTGCCGTGACCCCGGGCAGTTCGCGCTGCACGGCGCCGGCGGGCGACGGATCGACTTCGACGTTCTCCGGCAGGCTGGCCGAGAAGTCGATCGACTGGGTGGCCACGATCTTCACCAGTTCCTCGCGTCCGGCCTTGGTGGTGGTGTCGATGTTGTCGCTGTACTTCCGGCCGGTCATCGGATCGATCACCGCCTTCAGATCGGCGAGCAGCGACGCATTGACCGCGATGTCGATGTCGATGCCCGCCTCGATCTTCGGCAGCGCGATGTCCAGGTCGGCCGACACTCCTGCGTCCAGCGACACCATCGGGGGGATGCAGAACTTGATCTTCAGGAGGAACCACAATCCGAAGAGAAACACCACGACCGGCAGGAACAGCCGGAAGACGAACGACGCCACGATGGTGATGAGCGGAATGGAGAAGCTGCAGATCGCGCCTCCCTTCCCCTTGGGCGAGACATTCGACAGATCCTCGGGATCCACCTCCATCTCGAGGGCCGAGTCGGGCGGCGAGATCATCCGCACCGGAGCCCCCTGCCCGGGCGCCAGCGCCGCGGCCTGCGCCTCGAGGGCCGGCAGATCCGGCAGCACGATGTTGATGGGGCGATGACTCGTCCCCACCAGGTCGAAGGGCGCCGCCAGCCGGTACGGTTCGGTCGGCAGGCTCCATACCAGTTCGCCCTTGCAGTCGTTGCGTTCCCGGCGCTTCGGGCACTTCGGATTGTGGCGGCGCACGAAGCACCGCACCTCGTACACGCTGCGGTCGTCGAACCGCGCCGCCCCGGTCGCGTCCACATCCGAACTCCCCGTCGGCACCAGCCCGAAATAGAGCGTCCGGCCCCCGGACGAATGTCCGGCCACGGTCGGGTCGGGAATGAGGGGATGGAGCGGGAAGAGATGTTCCCCGGTCTGTGCCGGGGTCGCCTCGACGTCCTGCCACGCGCCCACGCCCTGGAACTCGCCGGGCCTCCAGCCCTGACGGGCAATGACGATGCCGAGTTCCCCGGTGAGCGCCGCCCATTGGGCCTGGGCCGCCCGGTAACGGGACTCCAGCGTCGCGCGGAGACCGAGCGTCGTGCCGCGTTTCATGGCGGGCGGCAGCTCCTGGAACTGGCTCCACTGGGCCCGTGTCAGGGACAGGGCCTTCCAGCCCTTGCGAATCGCGGGGGCGGCGCCGGCGGGACCGCGCGCCACCAGCCGACGCACCACGAAGCCCGCCTCGCAGACATCGTCCCGCGAGGCGTTGGGAAAGCCTGCGAAGTCGCAGTGCAGTTCGCAGACCACGAGGTAGAACCGCTTGTGGGTGTCGAGGAAGAGCTTCCGCAGGCCGGCGGATTCCCCGGCGCCATTCCCGGGGCCCGCCGACACCTCGGGCACCACGTCGTCCGGCACGACGAACTTCAGCGAACGCTGGGGGTCCTTGAGGAAGGCGTTGACCAGGTCGGAGTTGTCGTACTTCTGGAACACCGGCCGTTCCCGGCGCCCGGCATTGGCGTCGTACGGGTCCGCCCACCGGTACCAGGGACCGGTCAACACCCAGGGATGACGCGGCGTGTTCACCAGATGTTCCCCGCTCCGGGGGTGTACGACGGCGAGACCACACCGGCGCTGGCGATGAGGGTGGTGCAGTTGATGAGCCCGTCGAAGGTCGCGGTCGGGGCATGAACGTTGAGGGCCGACGCGGTGACCTCGACGGTCGCGTTGGCCTGGATCTCGATCTGGCCGCCCGCGGTGAAGGTGACGATCGACCCGTTGGCGTGGGTGAGCCGCACTTCGCTCGAGGCGTCGTCGAGGACGAGCTGGTGACCGCTGCGCAGGGAGAGGGTGACCTTCGCCGCACCTTCCGTGTCGTCGAACTCCAGCAGGCTTCCCGAGCGGGTCCGGATCAGGCGCTTGTTGTTGGGCGCCGCGGGCGCCTCGGGCATCGATTCCCGGCCGTTCCAGGCCGAGCCGAGGATGTACGGCCGCCGCAGGTCGCCGGCCTCGAAGGCGATCACCACCTGGGTCCCCACGGCCGGCAGGGCCTCGAACCCCTGGTCGTCGTCGGCATAAGGGGAGAGCAGGGTCGCCCAGGCACGCACGGTGTCGCCGTCGGCGCCCAGCCACGGCAGCCTGACCTCGATCCGCCCCAGGCGATCCGGATCCACAATGTCCGTCACCAGGGCCGGATAGACCCCGAAGTACCGCAGCGCATCGCCGTCGGGTCGGAAGTCCGCGATCATGCGCCCTCCCGCAAGGTGGCGCGTTCGGCCAGAAACCGGGTCCGGTGGCCGGACTCCGTGTCGTAGGTGTGGGTGACGCGGGTGGCGTAGTAGCCCGGGCCTTCGAAGGGATGCCCGACGCCCTCCAACGTCACGCGGCTGCCCACCACCAGGTCCGGCGTGCCGCGCGTCACGCCGGAGACGGTGACAAACCGCCGTGCCCGCCGCCGCATCTCCGCTTCCGCCCAGGCGGTGGCCTCACCCGCGGCGATGGGCATCTCGCGAACCCGGTATGACACCCGTTCCCCGAAGGCCCGCTCCAGAACGGCCGGTCCCGTGAGGCCCTGCCCGGCCTCATCGTCGATCACCGAACCCTCGGCCGTCTCGTCGATGGATTCACGGGCGGCCGCATCGTAGCCCGAGACCTTCACCCCGGTCCGCTGATGGGCGAGGTCGCCCCGCAACCGCGCTTCGATGAGGTGATTCCCCTGCACCAGCGTCACCTCGGTCGCCGAACGCCGGTCCCTGGACTGGAAGTGCAACGTGTCGTCCTGGAGCCAGATCTCCGCCTGGATCAACCGCGCCCGCTGGCGCAGGAAGGCCAGGTCGCTCTGGTTCCATTGCTGGACGCGGTCGTAGGTCGGCCCGTCCGCGTCCACCCGCGGCACCAGCCCGTGCTCCGCCGCGATGGCCGATGCGATGCCGGCGTCGGACAGGTTCTCGTAGGTGCGGAACCGGCGGGTCATCCGGAGCATCATCAGCCTGTCTTCCGCCAGGAACACCACCTCCGGGGGATCCCCTTCGCGCCAGCGGACCTCGATCGCGCTGATGCCACCCTTGAAGAGGGTGCGCGCGGTGTCGGCCGGGCCGATCGACACGGCGATCTCCTTCCCGAAATCGAGGATCCCGCCGTCGAGATACCGCAACCCCTCCTCCCGCGAACCGCGGCGCGGTCCCTGGGCGAGCAACCCGACGGTCAGCGTCTTCAACCCCGACGTGGTTTCGTCCACCTCGAGCCGGATGAGGTCGCGGGCCAGTTCGCCGCGGACCTCCCCCTCGACCTCGAAGACCGGGGCCGTCGAGACCAGCAGGGGTTCAGTCATCGTATCCCTCCGCCGCGACCCGCCGCCGGTCCTCCGCCAGCCGGGCCAGGTGTTCGAGCATCCGGGCCGCCTGCGTGGCGGACTCCATGGGCGGCGACGCCGCGTGTTCGGATTCGGGTTCGGCGAGAACTTCGGTGTCGATCTGATCGATGTGGATGGGCATGGCGACAGTTCAAGGAGCGGGCCTTCGTGGGTTCGGGTCGGGGTCGGGTCATGGGCATCCGCACGGGGGGTTGCCTTGGCGCCGGGGCGGGGTGGAACCCGCGCGGCCCGGCGGGACGGCGGCGGGGAGCGCTTCCCACGGCGGAACGGTCGGGTCGAAGGTGGTCGGCACGTCGGTGCCGCCGCCGCGGGAGACCACCGAAACCGTCCCTTGCAACGAGCCGGCCCCCATGCCACCCGCGGGTCGCACGGTCGCCCGCAGCGGAACCCCGAAGCCGAATCCCACCGCGCGCGGGTCGGCGGCGGGGGGGGGCGGGGCGGCGGGTCCCGGGGAGGAACCGGCGGGCGGTAGCGGGGCCCCGCTGGCCAGGCGCAGGGGCGTGCGGCTCTGACTGGGCAGCGCCGGGCGCGCCGAGGCGGCGCCTCCGGACACGACGGGCGAACCACCGGGCGTTGAGACCGATGACAGTGCGGATGCGGGGCGACCGGATGGCGGGGCGATCGCCACGGCATTCGCTCCGCCGGGGAGGTTGCCGGCGGTGCTGCCGGCGAAGGCGGCCTGGGTTTGCGCCACGGCGACCTGGGCCCTGGCGACCTTGACCGATTCAATGGCCGAACCGAGGCCGCCGGCGGCGGTGAGACTGAAGCCCTGCTGGAGTTCGATGCCGAAGCCGACATTGGCCACCGCCGTGACCCCCAGCGACGCCTCCAGACCGAAGGCCGCCTCGAGCGAGATCGACGCACCGGCGCCGGCGCCGGCGAAGATGCCCACGCCGGCACTGGCACTCAGGCCCGCGCTGAAGCCGACCTCCAGGCCGGCCTGCAGCGACAGCGAACCGCCGACGCTCCCGCCGAACGACAGTCCGCGCCAGGCGGCGGCGTCGAGTCCGAGGCGGGCGGCGAATTCCGCCGCACTTTCCCCGCCCAGCGCCAGGCCGACCTGGGCGGAGAAGCCCGCCGAAAAGCTGCCCACGGCTCCCGCGGTGGCGGCGCCGGGACTCGGAGCGCCGCCCGTGGCGTTGGCGCCGTCCCCCGCGGTGCGGAGTTCGTAGCGGCGATCCTGTTCCTTGAACGAGAACCCGACCTTGGCCCGCAGCGGAACGCCGTTGGCGGCGAAGTGGTCGAGATCGATGTTGAGGCTCTCGACGACCCCTTCGAGCACCAGGTCGCCCCATTCGAACCGGAGCTGGGGAGGCGCCTGCTTCTGGGTGCCTTCTCCGCGCGGATAAAGAAACTGCTCGACCGCGAGCGTCCTCTCGCGCACCGACACCGGGCTGTCCGTGGTCCCCTCGTCGGCGGTGTCGAAGATCAGGTCCACGGTCAGGGTGGTCGAGCTGGACCCGGTGTACTGCCGCACCTGGCGGCCGCGGGTGGCTCCGCCCTCGACCTGGTTGGCGATCTGGAGGCGGAGCGAGGAGGGGTTGAATTGAACCGGGATGGGATCGCCCAGCGGGGTGCCTTCCGCGTCGATCGCCTGCAGGTGGGCCTTCTGGAGTTCGCTCATGGTTCAAGGGGCGGCCAGCCGAAGTCCCTGATGGGTGATGTGCAGTTCCTCGATGGCGACCTCGCCCGTCCTGGCGTTGAGTTCGGGACCCCGCAGGCGCACCGGCAGTCCCCGGTCGAACTCCCAGACCGCCACCACGGTGTCCCCGACGCTCATGACCTCGACCGTGCCGTCGTACCGGGCCACGGGCCGGACACCCGCGGCGATGTCCTGCATCCAGCGCCAGAGGTCGCGGTTCAACTGACCGGCGCGGCTGTGGAACATGCCGCGCTTGAGGACCAGCGGGCTGTACTTGGCCCGCCCGACCTGGCGGATCACCGCGGCATTGTTGCCGCCTTCGAGATGCTCCTTCACGTCCAGTTCGATCTCCAATCCGCTGCATTCCTGAAACCCGCCGTCCCCCAGCTCCGCCCCGGTGTCGCTGCGCCGCAGCGTCACCCGGAAACGGAACGAACGAAGCAGGGGATCGCCTTGCGCCATCGGTCAGTCCTCCAGGATGAGCGTGCCGTCCCCTTCCCGCAGGAGACGCAGCACGATGAACTCCACCGGCTCCGCCGGGGCGACGCCGATGTGGGTGATCAATTGCCCGGCCTCGACGATCCGCGCCGGGTTCAGCGCCTCGTCGCAGAGCACGAAGAACGCCTCCTCCTCCGTCGCCCCTCGAAAGGCCCCGGCCTGGAACAGCCGACGCAGGTAGCCCGTGACCATGCGCCGCACCTCCGACCGCAGCCGGGCGTCGTTCGGTTCGAAGGCCGCCCATTGCATCTGCCGTTCGAGGGTGCGGCGGATCAGGGTCATCAGACGGCGGACGCTGAGCTGGCGCCAGTTGGGGTCCCGGCTCAACGTGCGCGCCGCGGTCAACCGGACCCCGTCCCGCTCCCGGCGGTACACGTTGATGCCCTGGGGATGGAGCACGTCATGGACGGGATCGGACACCTCCTCGACGACATCCACCACGCCGGCGGCGAGGACGTTGGCGGGACCATGGGAGACGCCGCGCGCGATCTCCCTCTGCGCCACCATGCCGGCGGCGACCGCGGATGGCGGCACTTCGACCGGCCGTTCCCGCGGATCGTCCGTTCGCACCGACTTCAACCAGGGATGGTAGGCCGCCGCGTAGGCCGAGTGGAACCGGGTGCGCCACGCCAGAATCTGGCGCGGGCTCAGCCGGGGCGGGACATCCAGCAGGACGATGAACGACCGTTGTTCCCCGGCGAAGTCCACCAGCCGGCTCTGCCACCGTTCGATCGCCGCCAGTTCCGTCGCCGGGTCCAGCCGCAGGCCGGCAAGGTCCGCCTCCTCGCCCTCGGGGACCTCGACCGGCGCGGACGGCGGCGAGCATCGTTCGAAGAAGGGACTCGCCGAAGGTGCCGCTTCGATGGGCGTCCGCGCGGGCGCCAGGGGTCCCGGGGAATACAGGTCCGGCACCACCACCAGCGAGAGATCCGGGAGACCCGCGAGCGCCATCACGCCATCCCCCGGTTCGTCGTCGCCCGGCGTCCAGGCCGGATCGAAGAAGTCGTCCGGCGTGATGGATTCGAAGTCGTCCTCGCCTCCACCGAACGGTTCGGCCGGCGCCTCGACGTCGGGTTCGACCGTGGCCTCCAGCCAGCTCTCGTCCGGCCGGATCAACCGCGACTCGTAGGCGAGCGCCGCCCCCAGCCAGCGGGAATGCAGCGGATCCAGGCCCAACCCGACGTGGCGTTCCGTCCGCGCCGGATCGTCGTCGTCCTCGACGGTCAGATCCGCCTCGACCCGCTCCGCACGGACCGCCAGGGACGAGGTGGCCGAGGCGAGGGTGCCGACGTGGACGCCGGGTTTGCCCGGGCCCGCGTGTTGCGGGGTGAGGACCGTCACCGTGCGGAACTCCTGGACGCCATGGGCCAGGGTCAGGCGAAGCAGGGTGCCGGCCTCCAGCGATTCGCCTTCGGGAACGCGGACCGTTGCCAGGCCCGACGCGGTGGCGTTCAGAGGCTGGTAGCGGAAGTCCAGGGTGACGCTCAACCGATTGCCCCAGCGTCCCTCGTTCCGGGCGAGGACGACGAGCGGCCCCGTCGGACTGCGGGCGCCCCCGATCGTTCCTTTCGCCACGCGCCCCGCCGCGTCCGTCGGCGTGCCGTACCGATGCACGATGCGGGCCACGTAGGCGCGGCGTCCGCCATTCTCGAAGAAGGCCGCCACGGCATACGGCAGGAGCCCGGGTCCGTTGAATCCACCAAAATGCCGGCGGTAATCATCGAAGCTCTCGACCTGGACCGGGACGGTCCGGCGCAAGGTTCGCACCACGCGGGGATCGGGCCGGCCGGAGCGATGGATCGGGTCGAGCACCGCCTCCCGCGCCGGGCCGCGCGGGGCCACACCCACGAAGGCACAGACATCCATCCGGACACCGGCGAGATCGCGGAGCGGCGTCTCGGGATACCGGTGGATGCCTGGCGCCCCCAGGGGGAGGTTGAGGCGGTCGGTCATGGGCTATTTGTACTCGATCCCCTGATGCACGAGGCTCAACTCCTCCATCGCCACCTCGCCCCCGCCCTTGGCCGCCAGGGTGGGGCCGGTCCACTTCTTCGGCTGCGCGTTGAAAAGGGTCCAGGTGGCGACCGCCTGGCGGGCCTCGTCCATGAGCGTGATGGTGACCTGCCGCGGATCGGGGGTGCCGTCGCGCACCGTCTTGATCCATTGGAAGAGGTCGTCCGATCCGACCAGTCCGCGCTTGAGGGTGACGTCGTCCACCTTGTGGGTGTTGGGGATCTTGCGGACCGTGTTGACCTTCTCGTTGCCGTTCCGGTACTCGGAATAGCTCACCTCGACGCCGAGGCCGCTGACATCGGAGAAGCCCCCGATGACGGAGCCCTCCGAGCCGTCGCCCTGGGCGCCGCCGAGGGCCACGATGTAGTTGAATGCCCCGTAGGGGTTTTCGCGGAATGTAGGCATGGCGATCTCCGATGGGTTGTGGGGATGGGTTCCCTGGGTTCCTAGACCTTGGATTCGGCCGTCCACTGGCCGACGCGGAAGATGACGAACTCGGCCGGCTTCACCGGCGCCACCCCGACGAGACAGATGAGCCTCCCGTTATCCAGGTCGTTCTGCGTCATCGTCGTGCGGTCGCACCGGACGAAGTAGGCGTCCTCGGGTTTGTCCCCCAGCAGGGCGCCATCCCGCCACATCACCAGGAGGAAGTCCTCGACCGTCTGCCGGATGTTGTCCCACAGGCGCCGGTTGTTGGGTTCGAACACCGCCCACTGGGTGCCCTTGTCGATCGAGTGTTCGAGGTAGATGAAGAGGCGCCGGACATTGACGTACCTCCATTCCGGATCGGAACTCATGGTGCGGGCGCCCCACACGCGATTGCCGCGGCCTTCGAGGAAGCGCAGGGCATTGATGCCCTCGGGATTGAGGACGTCGTTGCGCGGCTTGTTGATGTTCAGCTCGAACTGGGTCAGGCCGCGCACCACCTCGTTGGCCGGCGCCTTGTGGACGCCGCGCTCGACGTCCGACCGCGCGTAGATACCCGCCACGAACCCCGAGGCCGGCAGCAGAAGCTTCCGCGGCGGCGCCCCCTGGGCCGCGCGCTCGGTCGGGTCCAGCACCTGGATCCACGGGTAGTACAGGGCGGCGTACTTGCTGTCGAACTGCCCCCGGAACTGGCGGATCTGGGTGATCGACGCGCCGGGCGGACCGTCCACCACCGCGATGCGATACCGCTGCCTCTCCGCATGCGCGATCAGGTAGCCGGCCGCCACCACCGGATGGCTCAAGGTGGCCGCATCCGGCGCCGCCACGATCGCGATGTCGTCGTACTCGCCCAACGCCTCCAGGCCGGTGGCCTTGAGATCCGGATTGTCCGGATCGGCCTCCCGCCCCAGCAGATCGTCCGGCGAGATGACCCCCCCGTCCGCCCCGCCGCCCAGCACCTCCGCGTGCCCGGTGGGTCCCGACCCCCGCAGCGCCGCCAGCAGCAGCTCCGCCGACTCCAACGCCGCCGCGTCGTCCACGTCGAGCCACACCACGGCGTTCTCGTCCTCGGGATCCTCGGCGTCGAGAATGCGTCCGGCATACCGCCTGTCGTCGGGATGGGCGCCAAGGGTGTCGTACCCATCGACCCGTTCGTCATCGACGTTCACCAGGACGCTCAGGGTCAGGATCGCGATGGTGTCGTCGGGGGACGGCGCGAGCCCGGGAAGGGGCGTGGTCCGGTTCACGAAGCGCTGGCGTCCGTCCGGATCCAGTTCCACCACGAAGAGCTGGCCGGGATTCGGCACGTCATTGCCCGTCGGCAGTTTTCCACCGGGCCCGTGGACGGCGTTGTCGAAGCCCAGTCCGGCCGCGGTCGAGGTCGCGTGAATCTGGACGGTCGAGGTCCCGCCTCTTGTGCCCGAGGTGATGCGGACCCGGCCTTCCTCGACCGTCGCCGTCCCGCCATCCAGATCCTCCAGCAGCGCCACCACCTCCGCCGCGGTCACCGCATCGATGTTGCCCACGTTCCCGGTTCCAATCGCCGCACCGGCCTGCTGCCCGGTTTCGTCCCGGGCGGTGCTGGCGGGCAACACCTCGACGCGGGATGTCGTTCCCTGCCGGTCGGACCGCAGTTGGACCTGCCCGCCCGTGACGACGGCAGCGCCGCCCACCAGCACGCTGTTGATGTGGGCCGCCACCGCCGCCGCGGTGTTGTCCGCCGCCGCGAAGGTGATGGTCTGCTCCGGCCCTCCGTCGATCCGCACGACCAGCGTCAGGCCATCCGCCATTGACGCAAAAGCCCCGGCCACGCCCGGTTTGGCGGCACGCGTCGCCTCGAAGGTGAAGGTCTGGGCGTCCACGGGGTCCGGGCTGTCGATCAGGACGAGCAAGGTCTGGAGATGCGCCAGATCGAAGGGTCCGGACCCCGACAGGGCGCTGCCGGCATGGATCGCCGGACTGACAAACTGAAGCGCCGTCGCGGCGGCGCCGGGACGCACCACGACCCCGGAACCGGCCCCGGCGGAAAGGGACGTCACGCGAACCGCTCCATTCTCGTTGGTCACCACGGCCCCGACCAGCGGACCCAGGAGGGCCACCACCTCGTCCGCGGTCACCGCGTCGATGTTGGCCACGTTGTTTCCCACCACGCCCGCCGCGGTGACGCTGTGCCCGACCGCCACGGCGGCGGTGCTGCCGGCCAGCACTTCCACCGTGGAGCTGCTCCCGAATCGATCCGAAAGGATGTCCACCTCGGCGCCATTCACCACGGCGGCGCCTCCCACCAGGCCTTCGTTGATGCGTGCCGCGACCAGCTCCGCCGTGGTGTCGCCCGCCTCGAACGCGATCGTCTGTTCCTCCCCGCCATCGATCCGCAACACCAGCGTCTGCCCGTCGGCCACGGTGCCGAAATCCGCGCCCGCCCCCGGCTTCACCGCCCGGGTGGCGTTGAAGACGAAGGCGACATCGGCCGCGCCATCGACCGAGATCTCGAGCGTGTCCCCGGGTTCCAGCGCAAACGGTCCCACCCGCGACAGCACCGTTGCCAGACCGCCCCCGGCCGGGGTGATCTCCACGAGGGTTCCCGCCCGCGCGCCGCGCGCCTGGGAGCCCCACGCCGACCTCACGGGGTCGGAGGGTGGATGCGTGAAATTGACGTTCCGGGTCCGGTTCAACCGCGTCTCGACCTGGACGTTCCCAAAGGATCCCGGCCAGCGCGCCCGCCATCGGGCGGTCCCGGCGCCCACGGCGCGCGCGGTCCCCGACGCGGCCACGGCACTCCCATCCCCGGCGATGACCCGGGAGATGTACAGGCGTTTGCCGCCGTTCAGGAAGTAGGCGCGGGCGGCGTGCGCCAGGTAATTGACCCGCTGGGTCGGGCCGATCGCTTCGAGGCCGCCATAGACCCGCTCGAACTCGGTGAAGCTGGTGATCAGGCGCGGCTCGGTCGTGGTCGGTCCCCCCGGATACTGGACCGGACCGAACCGGGCCATGCCCGCGAAGCCGGTGGTGCTGGTGGGGACCCCCTCGATGGACTTCGAGCGGAAGCTGACTTCCTCGACATAGACTCCGGGGGCCAGGTATTGGGACATAGCGATTTCCTTTTCCTAGTTATTGGCTGGGGAAACGGGTTGGGGATTGGGGCGGGTTCATGGGAGGACGAAGGGGTCGGTCGCGCCGGCGATGCTTCCCAGCTCCAGGGCCAGGTCCCGGGTCACATGAGCGGTGTATCCCGGCGGCAGACTCTCCCCGCTGGACACCATGTCGGTCCCCGGATTCCCGGGGTCCAACGCCTGCGCGGGTTCCTCCGGCAGATCCCACAGGGGATCCCGTCGCGGCACCTCGTCGGACGCGGGTACGGGTGCAACGGCCGGGCCGGACACCGTGATGCGGAGCGGCAGGGGATCCGTGAGATCCCCGATCGCCCCGGCGGCCGACGAGATCAGCAGCAGGAACTCGCCCCGGTCATCGCCGTGCGCCCGCCCGACCACCGTGTCCGACTCCGGAAGGGTCGCAACCACGCGCGCCCAGCGCACGGTCGCACCGCCCCGTTCCACCCGGCCGCGCAACCCCGTCATGCCCGCCGCCACGTCGTAGCCGGCCCCCGGAAACAGGAAGGGACGCCGCACCCGCAGCCGATGGGATCCGGCCTCCGCGGCGGCCACCGTGAGAATGGGAAAGCTGATTCGGCGCGGAACGATGCGTCTCGCCACGCCCCGAATCCGCATCGCCAGGTCCCGGTCCGCCCCCCATGCCGCCCGCGCGCGGTTCACCCGGGGAACGAAGGCCCGGACATCCTCGAAGAACCGGAGCCGGACGCGGTCCGCCAATCCGGGATGATAGAGGAGGGCATGGAGACAGGAATCGTGCCGGGCCACCGGCGGGCGCGGCAGTCCCGCCATCTCCTCGTCGAAGGCCACCCGGATCGGATGCGCCATCCGCGTCTCCCGCCCGGCATCGATGGGTTCCAGGCCGAGCGCCAGGCGCCGGACCTTCTCGACCATCGAGCTGGGCAGGAACTCGTTCACTTCATGGCAGCAGGGTTGGGCGGACGCCCGTGATGGCGGTGGTGACCGGGGTGTCCGGTTGGGCCCGGCGCGCGTCCAGGCGCACCACCCGGGCCAGGTAGGGGACACTCAACCGGTAATCCGTTGGCAGGGAGTCGAAGGTCCGCATCACCGCCTCGGTGGAGATCTCGTCCATGACCAGTTGAACGGACTCGTTGCCCGCCCAGGCCGCCGAGGGGTCCAGCAACGGACCGCTCAGCACGGGGGTGCTCTCCAGCGATTCCATCGCCTTTCCCAGGATCCGCAGCTCGTGTTCCGCATTGTCAGCCCAGGGCGTGATCAGGAAATGCAGGTCCACCGGCAACCGCGCCCGTCCGTCCTGCGCGGCCACCGCCGACCACGCCGCCCGCATGGTTTTGTTGAAATCGACCCGGTAGGGGAAGATCGACAGGGCGGGGGTTCCGATGGCGGTCCGGATGTTCGCCGGCTCGAGATCGGTGGTCCGCACCAGGATCGCCCGGGTGCGCCTTTCCGGGACCGGTTCCTCCTCCTGAAAGCGGTGGTTGAGCAGTCGCTCGATGCTCTTGCCGACCGCCGCCATGCTTTCGAATCCAGCCATGCCGGTTCCTCAGTGCGCTCCTTGCCGCAGTCCCCCCCCCATTCGGGCCCCGGATCGGTCATTGCCGCCGACCGCCGGGTCAGCCCGCTTCAACACCCCGCTTCGGGTCCATCGCGCGGATCGCCGGGTGCGGAGTGCCAGACGCAAGGCAACACCGGTTCCGAACTCGTGAATATTCGGTGAGCCTCCCATCGGAATGCTGGTTGCTAATCCAGTGCGAGCGGCTTTGGCAAGCCTCATCCACCGGGGTCAGATCTCTGATTTTGACAATTGCCTGCGGGCCCTGTCCCGCCATCTCCGAATTGTCAAAATCAGAGATCTGACCCCGGGCGTCAGGCTTTCCGCGGCCGGTCCAGCTCCGATAGAGTCAGGCCATGAACCGCCGTCGCTTCGTGCAGCAATTCGGCATGGGCACCCTCGCCGCCACCGCCGCTCATCCCGTTTCCTTGCGAGCCGCCGAAGGCCTGGCCGAGCCCGGCGTCAGCCTGGCTTCCACCCCGATGACCCTCCAGGCCCCGCGCCCGGACGGAGTCGAGGCGGTCTGGGGCGTGCGCGCAAGGGCACTCGGCCGCATCGAATGGGAAGGACCGGATGGCGCTCGCGGTGTCGCGGCCTCCGACGCCCACGGCTTTGTACCGCAGGGCACCCGGAGCGTGAGAGTCCGCATCGACGGCTGGATCCCAGGCCGTGAGTACCGGCTGCGGCCCGTGACGGTGGCCGCCGAAGGGGAGTCGCGGGTCGAAACCGGAGATTGGCGGACCTTCCGCACCCTCGATCCGGCCGCGCCAGCCACCCGGTTCGCCGTCTGGAACGACACCCACGTCAACCAGACGACTCTCGAACGTCTCGACGAAGTGACCCCCGCCTCGGATTTCCTCATCTGGAACGGCGACACCTGCAACGACTGGCACCGCGAAGACGACCTCGTCCCCATCCTCCTCAACCCCGGCGGACGCGACATCACCCGGAACCGTCCGCTCCATGTGGTGTGGGGCAACCATGACGTCCGCGGTCCCTGGGCCTTCCGAGTGCCGGACGTGGTGGCGTCCCCCAGCGGTCGCCCGTTCCATGCTTTCCGCTCGGGTCCCCTCGCCGCCGTATGCCTCCATACCGGCGAGGACAAACCCGACGATCATCCCAGCTTCCGCGGCCGCGTCGCCTTCGACCCCCTGCGCCAGGAACAGGCCGCCTGGCTGAACGATGTCCTGCGTCGCCCGGAGTTTGCCTCCGCTCCCTACCGGCTGGTGTTCTGCCACATCCCGCTCCGCTGGATCGATGAGCGGCCCCAGGATTATGCCGGCACCGGCTTCGATCGTCACAGCGGTCGCAGCCGGGCCGCCTGGCACGACGCGCTCGTCCGCTGGGGCGTCCAGGCGATCATCTCCGGACACACCCACCGCGCCGCCTGGATGCCTCCCACAGACGTCTTCCCCTACGGCCAGCTCATCGGGGGCGGCCCCCAACCCGCTTCCGCCACCTGGATCGAAGGCGTCGCCAACCCGCAGTCCTTGCGACTCACCGTCCGGAACCTCGCCGGTGACATCCTCCACGACGTCTCCCTTCCCGCCCTCTAAGTCACCGGGGTCAGCCGTGGGGTGACGAGGGTTGTGGACTCGGGGAGATCGTCCCTCCGATTCGCCGGCTTCTCACCCGCAGCCCGGGGATGCACCGCGTGCGCATGACGGCCTGAATCGGATATTGCCATACGCAGCGGCCGGTGACCCCCTAATGGGCTCTTCGCATCATCGTCTGCTGAGTTCGGCCAGAACGTCCTTAACGAGGCCACGGTACTCTTCTCGGAGCGAGAAGTTGTGCTTCTCCCACGGATGACGCGGGTATTCATAGGCAACGACCTGCCGAAGAAAGTCGTTCTTTGCCAGCCCAAGTTGTGACGAGACAACTGAGAGGTAGTTACCCACCTTTCCCTCGTCGTACTTCGGGTCAAAATCCAGAAACGCCCTTTTCACCTGGTCGCGGGACAGCACCTTCGTCCCCAGCAAGACAGGGAAGATGATGTCCCTCATCCGAACATTGGTAACCTTGTCCCGCCCAAGATACTGCAGCAGAAGTTGTCCCAATGTCTCGACGTTGTGTGTTCCCGGCTCATCTGACATTGGAATCTCAAACTTCCTCTGCTTCCTCCGGCGCTCCTGCGCCATCTCCTCTGAAATCACCGAGGTTCTGGCTAGGTGGCTGGGTTGGTGGCGTCAAGGAGGTCCGGTTCATTGGCCGGCCAGAATCGAACCAGGGGTCAGATTTCTGATTTTGACAGTTGCCTGCGGGCCGCGCCCAGCGATCCTCCAATTGTCATTTTGCTGCCAATACATGTAGTCGTCCCAGGCTTGCTCCGCGAAAATGAGCCTCATTTGTGCATCTCAAGCTTACGCTCCGTTCCCTTGCCGGACTCCAACTCCTGAATCGCCACGAGAAGTCGCTGCGCATTGCGAGGGCTGCGAAGAAGATGGGCCGTCTCCTCCAGCTCTTCCTAGTCATCAAATGACATCATGACAACCGCCTGATCGCGGTTTCGCGTGATGATCACTGGGCAACGATCCCGGCAAACCTCATCCATGGTGGAGGCTAACTCCTCCCGAGCTGCCGTGTAGGTAATTGCCTTCATATGGACAGGATCATGTTCATTCACCGGGACGATGTCCAGACCCCGGGGCTTGCGGCCGAACGCCGAGGTGAGGGACCGGTGCCGGGAAGCGAATTCTGCCTCGAATCCAAACTCTACCTTCAGGCTCGGCGGTCAAGTCACACGGCGGGCACCGGTTCCCTCGACCGACTGGTTTGCCTCCTTGGATGGCAGTCGCTTGAAGCTGAACTCAGACATATCCCCGCGTTTGCTCGCGTGCTCAATGGTGATGCCGACAACCCCGCCGTCGCTGTCGAGGTCAAGGTATACGTCCTCGGATAGCTCACGTGTCTCCGCCACCGCAGAGGCACCGAACTCAAGCAAGGCGGTGTCCGTGTCCTCGAAATATCGAATCCTCATGATTCTGCGCTTTCTCTGTATCCGCGATCGAAAAATGCATTATGCACCGTTTGCCCATCCGGAAGGAGGATAACTCGAAGGGCTCGGCCTCCGCACTCCGAAATCCGGGCCCACCGACGTATTCTCCCGTCCGTCTGAACCTCCTCCCTCTCGGGTTCTCGCATCACACGAAGGATCCAGTAGTCCAGTATCGCCGCGCGATCAGGGCGGTTCCTGATATGGCGGAAATACTCGGTGGACTGGAACTCCGCCATTGGCATGGTGGTTTATGGCGAGCAGTGTCAATAACACGCAAAGCACTGCGGTTTATCCGGAATCCTCGTTCGGCTCGGGCGTGACTTGGTGGCACGCTATGTGGCTGCCTTGCAGGGGTCAAGGAGGGATTGCCGGTCCATGGATTCGCTGGTGCATCCCCAAGTTGTGGGTGAGGAGGCAGCCAATCGGAGGGACGAGCTCCGCGAGTCCCCATCCCAAAGCACCCCATCGTTGCGGCCTCGTGGAACCCGGCCCTCCGAGGCAATGCCTCGCAAAGTTAGCGCCTCTACCCATTTTGCCTGGGGTCAGATCTCTGATTTTGACAACTGGGAGATCGCTGGGCGCGGCACGCAGGCAATGGTCAAAATCAGAGATGTGCCCCCGGGGGGAGGGGCCGGGTCTGACAGAGGGCGCGGAGGGCTTCAAGGCGCTGGCGGGCGGGGCCTGCGAGGAAGCGGCGACGGGCGTCGGGGTCGGGGCTGATCGCCTCGCTCCAGATGGCGCGCCCGGCGATGACACCGCGGGCGCCCGCCCGGCAGGCGATGGCGGTCTGGCGGAGGAAGACGTCGTGGGAGACGCCGGCGGAGAGGAGGACCCAGGGGACGGGACAGACGGCGGTGAGTTCGCGGCAGGCGTCGTCCCATTCGGATTCGTCCGGGGAGTCGATGGGGTGGACGGGGAATTCGGCTTTGAGGACGTCGGTGCCGAGGGGGACGAGGCGGCGGGCGGTTTCGATGACGACGCGGCGGCGTTCGGGAGGTGGCAGGCGTCGGGAGGGGGCGTCGGGGGAGTAGGAGAGGGGTTCGAGGAAGAGGGGGATTTCCTCGCCGGCACAGTCGTCGGCGATGGTACGGACGAGGTGTTCGACCTGGGACGCCTAAGGGGGCGTCGGGGTGGTAGTACACGAGGAGTTTCACGCCGGAAGCGCCGGAGCGGGCGATGCGGGCGACGTTCCAGCCTTCGGCGAAGCCGGTCTGGAGGTTGGCGGGATCGCCGGTGGATCCGGAATCGAACCAGGGGTCAGATCTCTGGTTTAGAAAATTGCCTGCGGGCCGCGCCCAGCGATCTCCCAATTGTCAAAATCAGAGATCTGACCCCGAAGGCCCTCACAGGGAACAGATCCGAAGGCAGCCCTGGTAGTCGCGGAGAAAGGTTCTGGTCGAAAAGCAACTTCATGCAGGTAGAGCGGCCAGCTTGCGCTCACGATCTGCCGCAAACGCCAGGCAAGCACGAATATTCTCCTCTGTAAGGTCCGGAAACTCGGCCAGCAACTCCTCGTGTGTCATTCCGCCCGCCAAGTACTCCAGCACGTCGGTAACCGTCATGCGCGTTCCTCGAATGCACGGCTTGCCGCTCCGCTTGTCTGGTTCAATCGTGATGATCTTCAGGTAGTCCATATGCTGACTCTATCGAACGTGGTGCTTCGATGCAATGCGCTGGCCCAACGCCCGGCCCGGGCACGCCGGGCCGATGTTGTTTGATTGTCAAGCGAGTCGCGATCCCGGCGTTGCCTGCAGCCGGCTTGTTCGGCCTGATATCCTTTATTGAGAGGCTCCAAGCCATCGAAACAGCGTCTCTTGCACCGATTGAAGCTGGTCGTCGGTCAATACGCCCAAACGACGGAGGAAGTACTTCGGCGGTAGTGCCTGAACGCCCTGCACCAAGAAGGCCCCGTCGGAAAGGAAGCGACATGGAACAACGACTTCAAACTGTGAACCCCGGACGGCCGTGGTATGTGGGACCACACCTATCAACGCCCTGTCTTGACCGCCGTAAGGAATACTCATCACCAGTGCCGGCCGAACTTTCTGCGTGACTCCGAAGTCCACCTGCCAGACTTCCCCTCGCTCAGGCACCTCGATCCTCCTCTTTGTCCAGTTCGCGGAACGATGCCGAAGCAAGGGAACCGAAATCGTCGTCGGTGAGGTCCTCCGACATAGGAACACGCTCAATGATCTCGTGGCGCAATTCCTGGCGTTCGGAATCAGACAAACGTTCGAATTCCTGAAGAATCTGGGCAACTGCCGCTGTCATGGGAGAATCGTACGGTGTTCGAGGGGTGGGGCAAGGGCGGAATCTGCCGAACGTCCCGGCTCAGCGACCGCCGGCCCCGGGCGCAACCGTGGAGTCCGGCGCTGACCGGCGGTTCGATGGAGCCGATGGTTGTTCGGCAATCCTATGTGGCTCCAGAACGACCAATTGCCCGCCAAATCGCCGAGCTTGGTCCTGCTGAAGCGCCTTGTGATAGCGCCGCACATCCCCGCCGTGGGATTCCAGAATGGTCGCGCGGTGCCGTCGCACCTCGGAAACGATCGGGTCGTCAGTCATTGGCGTCCTCCATTAATTCATCAGGCGTGCAAATCGTGGGCAGCTCATACCCCAGCGAGGTCGTAACCGCATTGAAACGCTTCAGAGTTTGTGCATTGGCAATATGGGTGCAATTCCAGGTCAAAAGGAAGTCCATTCCGTGACGCGTGGCGACCGCGATGTGCGAGGCGTCCGTCGCCGCCCTTGCTGGAATGGCGCCGGAGGCCATAAACGCCTCGGCAATCCGGTTCGTCTGCTCATCCACAGCAAGGACTGGCAACCCGGCTATGATCGCGCAGCGACGCTGGGAGACCTCGTGATCACCGAGTGCAACCCCATCCCAAACGAGGGGCGAAACGAAGAGCTCGAAGTGCCGAGATCGCAGTTCCCACCAGAGTCGGGTCGTCTCCTGCTTCCCGGCGACGATCACGTCCCGGGACGCCCTCGCCGCGAGGAAGCTCGGGTTTGTGCAACCTCAACCACAGTTCCCATGCATAAGAAGAGTCCTCTCCCCATGCAATCCTGAAGCGCTTCGCCGACGATCTGGCGCTGCCGCTCCAATACTTTGGTGCGAAGGGGCGGATCGACACTTTCGGCAAAGCGTCCGCTGAAACCGGGGGCGCCCCGCCACGCAGCGGCTTCTCCCGCGTCCGCGGGACTGGAATGTAAAGAACGCGGGGGCGGTCAACGGACTCCTCCCCTCCCTCCCGAAGCCTGCCCCCGAACCGCTCCGGCTCCGCGTTCTCTACATTCCTTCAGGGCTGTTGGGGCTTCTTCGTCTCTCTTCGTTTGCTCTCGTGGTCCCCGAGCCTCTGCAAAGTTTCGAGAACATTTTTGAAGGCCTTACGGGACGCCTCAAATCGGCACTGACAGGCCGTCTGCGCATAAACGCCTATGACGCGAGGAAAGTCCGGTATCGTGTGCGCACCGGGAAATGTGACCAGAAGTGATGTCCGACTGTCGAGTCGCTGGGGAAGTCGTGGGCCTTCGCGATGCCGAAATGCAATGCCTTCACTGGTCAAGCTCGGCCCAGGCCTCAACGACAGCGCAACTTCATCGATCGTTACAGGGAAGACACTGAGGTTTACAACAGTCACCTCGATGTGATCGCCACTCTTTGGATCATGCATGTATGAGGGTAAGAGCTTGAGGCAAACCCGCTCTCGCTGAAGAGCACGAGCAAAGTTAATGATCCCAAGCACGGCTCCGATTAGTCCGAATACCACCCCGGCGCTGGCAGTTATGAGAGTGAATGTCTGCATGATTGAGAAACCGGCTAACGACAAGGCCACCGACCGCGGGCGCCTGAGTCTACCTTGCGCACCAGGTGCGATCCCGCGGTTCGGTGCGCCGATTGTTAGCCACCATGTGTCTTTGTGCCACTGGACAGCCACCAAGGAATCCAAATGCGCCATAAGTTCCGTACTCGCCTCATGGGCTCGGCCTCGCCTGTGGTTGCGTCTACCCAATGTGGAACACCACTGACTATCTGCAGGTCGGCCCGAACGCCATTCTTGAGAGTCACCAAATGCCAGACGTCAGGCTCTGCAATGACGGTAGCGAAAAGCCGCCTGGAGTCATGAGCCGGCAGCAGGTCATAGACGCCATCGCGCCGCACTTCCGTGAAGCTGTGGTGCCCACACCCGCAAATCTCGTCATTGAAGAAGAAGCCCTCCAGCCCTCGGTGAAATGCAATCGAATACAACGCGGGTCCGAACGCGATTGCGCCCAGTACGGAGACAAGGCCTAAGTGGCGGAGTTTCATGGATAACAGTGTTAATGCTCGCAAAGCACTGCGGTATATCTGGAGGCGATTTCCTTGCGGTTTATCCGGAATCCTCGTTCGGCTCGGGCTTGACTTGGTGGCACGCTATGTGGCTGCCTTGCAGGCGTCAAGGAGGGATTGCCGGTCCACGGATTCGCGGGTGCATCCCCAAGTTGTCGGTGAGGAGGCAGCCAATCGGAGGGACGAGCTCCGCGAGTCCGCATCCCAACGTACCCCATCGTTGCGGCCTCGTGGAACTCGGCACTCCGAGGCGATTCCTCGCAAAGTTGGCGCCTCTACCCATCTTACCTGGGGTCAGATCTCTGGTTTTGACAATTGGGAGATTGCTGGGCGCGGCCTGCAGGCAATTGTCAAAATCAGAGATGTGACCCCGGGGGGAGGGGCCGGGTCTGACAGAGGGCGCGGAGGGTTTCGAGGCGCTGGCGGGCGGGGCCTTCGAGGAAGCGGCGCCGGGCGTCGGGGTCGGGGGTGATGGCGATGGCCTCGCTCCAGATGGCGCGTCCGGCGATGACACCGCGGGCACCCGCCCGGCAGGCGATGGCGGTCTGGCGGAGGAAGACGTCGTGGGAGACGCCGGCGGAGAGGAGGACCCAGGGGACGGGGCAGACGGCGGTGAGTTCGCGGCAGGCGTCGTCCCATTCGGATTCGTCCGGGGAGTCGGCGGGGTGGACGGGGAATTCGGCTTTGAGGACGTCGGTGCCGAGGGGGACGAGGCGGCGGGCGGTTTCGATGACGACGCG